>NZ_JACVJJ010000101.1:0-83199 GCF_015711935.1 Candidatus Solincola tengchongensis | reverse complement strand
ACGCCGTCCATGAAGGTCTGGAGGTCCCTGGAGTGCATGAAGCGCAGGAGCATCTGGGCCTGACCGGAGAAGGGCACCTCGCGCATGACGGCGCATTCCTCTTCCGGGGCATAATAGGCCATCATCCCCACCGCCTCCAGCAGGGCCATGGATTCGGCGTCGATCAAGGGGAAGGGGAGGATGCGGTTGGAATGGGGGTCGCTGCGCAGCTGCTGCACCAGGGTGGCGTAGTTGTCGGCGGTGATGTCCCTAAGCATATCCTGGATCCCCTGGGGGAGCTGCTGGAGCACGGAGCCGACCATCTCGCTCACAGGGGTAACCGTAGTGTCCAGGCCGAAGAGGCCGGCGCAGTTGTTGAAGCCGGCGTCCTCCAGGGTCTCCTCGTTCCCGTCCAGGTCCCACCCCGCGAACATAGAGGTCATGATGCCGCCCAGGGAATGGCCTCCCACGAAGACCTTCTCCCGGCGCACCTCCGGGTCGGGGACCATGGTCATGACGACCTTGAAGACGTCTTCGGTGGCCAGCTTGAGGCCGAACTCGGAGAGGAAGGGGACGTCGGGGTCGCGGAGCCATCCTCGGAAGGTGCGTCCGTTGACCTCCTTGCCCAGGTAGTAATAGTCGATGGCCTTGCGGGCGGCCTCCTCAACGGTCATCCGGCCGGCCTCTATCTCCTCCTCCAGGAAGTTGGCCACCGAGAGGTCCTCGAGGGTATTGGGCCTCCTCTCCACGGCCCAGACCTCCAGGTTCAAGCCCCGCTGTGTCTTGGCAATATATACCAGCTGACGCCCGAGGTACTCGAACCCGTTTGCTCCCTCCAGGATGCCCGGGAGCATGACCAGCATGGCATCGGTGTTCTCCGGATCGACGAGCTTCGGGTCTTCCGCATGCAGCGTTGAGCCGTCGGCGGGCCTGAAGCGCAGGAAGTGTATGTAGTCGCATTCCGGAGGCGGCTCACCGTTGTCTCGCGGCGCGGGAGAATAGACGGTCTGCTCCTCCACAACCACGGCGGCGTCCACGTCCTCCTCGCTCCAGGCCCTCTCCGCGGGCGGATGGGGATTCTCGGGAACCGGGCCGCCCGGCTGGTAGCAACCGGCACAGATCAAAAGGGCGGCAAAAAAGAACGCGGCGATTACATTGAGGGTTTTTCTCATGGCCTCCCCCTTTCTCGTCCCCCAACCGGCAATCCCTGAATTCCGCGCCCTCTCTCGCTGAAGGTGAACGCGAACTCATTATAATACTTTTCTAAATTATTGTCATCTCTGACACATGTCAAATATGTAATTATTTCAGCGACGCGAGCTCGGCGAGAGAGGCGGGATCCCCCGCAGCTACGGCGGGAATCTCACGGCTTGAAAAAGGTCAAAGCGCGGGGTTTGCCAATCACCCGTGCGGGGTTATATCATAAACCTACAGGTCATATCAGGTTCGTGAGGAAGTTCGATCGGAGGCTCAAGCCCTGGCGGCCTGGGCCTCCTGCGTTTTAGGACGGATAGAAAGGAGACAGCCCATGAAGGTCGGACCCTTCAAGACCGTGGTCCTGCGCTACGAGCTCTTCGACGAGCAGGGAGAGCTCATCGACTCCTCGCCAGAGGGTCACCCCTTCAGCTTCGTGTTCGGCGAAGGGAGCATCATACCCGGCCTGGAGAGGGAACTCGAGGGCATGGAGCCCGGAGAGGCCAAGGAGATTGTGGTCCAGCCCGAGGACGCCTACGGCCCCAAGAACCCCAACCTCATCCAGAAAGTCCCCAGGGAGATGTTCTCCGGCGGGGCGGACCTCGAGGTGGGCATGGCCTACACGGGCAGGACAGACGCGGGAAACGTGGTGAACTTCACGGTCACCGCCATGGACGACCAGAACGTGGAGATCGACCTCAACCATCCCCTGGCGGGAAAGGTGCTCCGCTTCAAAGTGACCATCGAGGACGTCCTGGATTAGAGGCATTCCGCGGCACGGAAAGCGGCCGGTCGGGACGGAAAACCACGGCCGATCGCCGGCGAAGGAGGAAATGATGGGAGAGAGAGTCCCGGCCGGCTCCGGGGAAAGGAACCCGGCCTCGGAACGTGGGGGCGGTGAAACGCGGCACGGACGCGCCAGGGATCCCCGCCTGGAGGCCCTGATATCGGACTGGAAAAGGGGAGAAAAGGACCGCTGGAGAGGCCACGGAAAATCCACGGGCAGACGGAAGCGCTGACCGCCTCCACGCGATAGGTCCCGTCCCATCCCCTTTTAAGAGGCCGTGTGGAGGCGCCACGGTTCCCCGTCGTGCTTCTCTCGAAGACCCTCTCAACCGCCTAATCCGCAAGGCCCGGCGATGCGCAGGTATTGGACATGCCGTGGGTGTACACCCTCGCTGAGGCCCACCGGGAAGCTTGCTTCCCTTTCGGTTGAGCCTAAAGCGTGCGCCTCCTGCCGAACATCCTTACGTGGCCGGGACTCACGGCCCTCCAAAGCGGTGTTGCAGGGTGCCTTACCGGTGGGCGCAAGATGCGGGGGCCGAGCGGATTCTTGCCCCATCCCCGCTTCAACAAGGCGTCTCCTGTTCCCCCAGCCCCAGCAGAGGGAGCAGCTTGCTCTTCCCGATGGCTTTCCAGTGATATTCACGGAAGACGTGCTTGAAATGCTGGAAGGTAGCGTGCGAGGAGAGGAATTCGTGAATGCGTCCGGCAACGGCCCTGGGGTCTTCCTCCAGGTCCACCACGATGGCGTTGCTCGTGGAGCCCAGGACCTCCCGCAGGGTAGGTATGTTGGAACATACGATGGGCATGCGCAAAAGCCCTGCCTCCAGGACGGGTAGCCCGAAGCCCTCGGCATAGCTGGTGAGCATAAGGACATCGGCAAGGGAGTAGATGTCCCGGGTGGCCTTCCAGTCGGCCACTGTGGGGGTCCCGTCGGCCATGCGGTATTCGCCCAGGAAGAGCACGTGCTCGCCCATCCCCAACTCCTCCACTAAACCCTTGAGCCGCTTGAAGTAGTCGCCGGCCTCCTGGTTGTGGGGGTCCACGTAACCGGTGATGATGAGCAGGAGGTCCGGATAATAATATCGGAGGGCCTGGCAGATGCGGACGGTCATTTCCAGGTTCTTCCTGGGAGTGATGCGCACCGGCGATATGACGTTGAGATCCCTCTCGTAGAGAGAAAACTCATCGATTAGCGCCGCAGCCTGGGGGGCGAGGGAGAGGAAATGGGAGAGGTCCACGCCGTTCCTCACCACCTCTATCTCCTCCTCGGGCAAGCCCAGGAGGCGGGAGAACTGCTCGCGCCGGTGCTCGGTTATGGTCACATACCTGGCGCCGGGGACGGGCTCGGTCATCAAGGTATAGGGATACTCTTCATGGGGCACGCGGTAAGCGGGGTCGAAATACGGCGAGTCATGGCACCAGACGACGGACCTCAAAGAGCCCTCCTCCATCAAGGCGCGTAGGGCGGCGGTGGCCACCAGGTTGAAGGGCATGGTCAGCATGTTGTGGACGATGAGGGCCTGGATCCCTGCCAGGAGCTCCCTGATCTTGCCCGAAAGCCGCTCCGTGGCGCGCCGGAACTCATGCCCGGACAGGTTGCGGAACGCCGGGTAGTTGGAGGAAAGCTCCGGGAGGAGAACCGTCTCCACCCCTGTTGCAATCTCCCCGCCAACGCCGACGATCACCCTCACGCGCATTCCACATTCGGCCAGGAAGACGGCCTGGTTGCGGAGGATGGTCTCCACGCCTCCCACCACAGGAGGAGCGCTGTAGTGAACTATGGCCACACCGGGACGATCATCGCCGCCCTCGAACCTCTTTCTCGAACCCATGCCTCAATTATATAGTCGGGTCGTCCGTGCGTACCCCGCTCCCTCGCGAACTATGAGCCGTGTGCATCGGGTAAACAGGCACTGCGGACCGTCCTGGCAGGCGGCTCTGACGGACACCTCGAGCACCCGCTATCCGCGGCGCATCGCGGCCCAAAGTGGTTCTCGCCCCGGCGAACGGCGAACTGGACTACATGCCGTTGCGCGCCGGATTCACCGGAGCTTCGGGGATGGGATAAAATGTAAGAGTTCCGTTGGTTCGCCAGGAAAACGGCACCGCCGCATTCGCCAAGCCTCGCTCGAGTCGCCCGGCAAGGTGAAAGGGGGCAGGAAGGATGTTCTGCGGAAACTGCGGTAAGGAGATCAAGCAAGGAGCGAAATTTTGCGTCTATTGCGGGACGCCGGTGCCTGCGGCTTTCCCTCCCGGTGTGGGTTGGGGGACACCTCCTCCTGCCGGCCGTGTCGCTCCCCCCTCACCTCCGGGACCCGGATCCGCTGCCTCGGCCCATGGCCACGGACCGGCACGACCCCCGGCACCGCCCACCCCCCAACAGAACAAGTCGGCGCTCATATGGTTGCTGGTCATCGTGGGAATTGCCGTCATCTCCATCATCGTGCTCATAGTGCTCTTCCTAATCGCCAGTGAGGGGACGAAAAAAGGCAGGGGGCTCGAGGGCACGGTCGCTGGGGGGTCATCGGAAGAGGATGCCAGGGAGGCGGAGGCCACGGTCAGATCCTTCTCCCAGGCCCTGGCGGCGGGCGACGTCGACGCTCTCATCGAGGCCATGGAACCGGATTACGTTGCCGCCGTGGAGAATGCCCTGGGGAGGGACTACCGGGAGATGCTTTCGGAGTATTACCATCACGTGCTGTTCTGGAACCTGGAGCTGGAAGTCGGCGAGTTGGACGTCGAGGTCTCGGGGGACCGGGCCACGGTTACCGTGGTCGAGGGCGCTTTGAGCCATGCCAACGACGGGGAAACCATCGGAGTGGACGCCTCGGAGGGTGGCACGGAGCCCCTGCGGCTGGTCAAGCGAGGAGGCAAATGGTACATAACGTCGGAGACCCTTGCCCGCTTAGGGCTGTCTATCGAGGACCTCATCGCTTACTTCGGCGGTGCCGATTCCACCGGAGGCCAGGCCGAGAACGGAGAGGGCCTCGCCGACAGTGAAGGGGATTGGCCGCTCGACATGGAGGTTTCCCTCCCCGTCGATTCGGAGGAAGAAGCCGTCGCCCTGGTGCTGCAGGACCCCGTGGTACTCGACTTCTACCTCACCGCGCCCAACGCCCAGATCGAGGTCACCGACGAGGGCTCCTTCTATCTCGTTCACGTCTTCGAGGTGGTGATGCACTCCGCCACGGAGGGACATAACGCCACCTGCGGCTGGTATTCCGTGGACAAGCAAACGGGCGTGGTGGATAACTACATCCTCTGACACCCCGCCTCCAGGTTGCCGATGGTCTTGGGGTCGTTCTTCTCCGCCAATCGGCCGAGAACCCTTCACGCCTATTCTGAGCGCTTGCCCTCTCCGGCAACTCTGCCTCCTCCCCCGCTCACCCCACCCACCAGAGGGCGCGGCGGCCGCAAACAGGAAGGGGCCGGCCTGATGGGGGTTTCCGGGGTTGTCGGAACTTGTGGCTCTCCGGGGGGCCGTTTCACCCGCCAACGCGTATAAGGTCGACCTGAGAGTCACCCCTGGCTGGGCGCCGGAGCCCCATAATCCAGCCGGAAAAACCCCATATTTCAGTCCCATAAAACAAATCGGGCCCGAGCACGCCACTCGGACCCCTTGCTGCCTGGCACGCCCGGAGGGAGTCGAACCCCCAACCTACGGATCCGTAGTCCGTCGCTCTATCCAGTTGAGCTACGGGCGCACATCTCGCGCCTCCCGCCTGGGTGAAGCGCATTTATTATTTTAACTTCTTGGCGCCCCCAAGCCAAGACATCATGGAGAGCACCCCTTTATTTCTGTTGATCCGCTTGCCCTATCGGGACGATAGGGCGGTTTCTCGACCTTTTTCAGCCCGAAAAGCTTCCGCGGAAACGGTTCAGCGTCAAGAGGAGTCCGGCGCTTTTTCCGCGCCCCCCTCCGCATATGCCCCACCGGCAACCTTCGGGAGGTTTATGGATAATGAAACCCGACAGCCGCAAAGCTCAAAGACCCAGCTCGCTCTCGGCGAGCTGGGAATCGGAGAAGTCCTCCGGACTCACAGAGTCCATGGCCCGGTCGAGGTCCTTGAGCAGGGAATCCACATCCGAGCGGTCGGCAACCCCAACCTGTATCCCGCCTTCACTCGAAGGCGCCGGACCCTGACCGCTCTCCTCCTTTCCGCAGGAGGTGGTCGTGAGTGAAGAACCTAAAAGGATGACAGCCGCCAGGACCAGCCCCGCAGGCCTGCTGAGCCTTCCTTCTCTCACCCTCGCACCCCCTTTGCTCATCGCCCCGACGGTCAGGCCGACTCGGGGAGCTGCCCCCTCAACTCCTGGATGTCGGCGCGTATGGTCTGCTGGTAGAAGAGCCGTATCTCCACGGCGTCCTGTCGGACCGCCTGCAGGAGTCGGCGCGCCTCGCGGAGGAGGGAGTAGAAGCTACCCTGCGCCTGCTCGGGGGAGAGGGCGGCGATCTTCTCCAGCTCCTCGATGAATGCCCGATAATCCCGGGCGAACCCCTCGAACATCCCCTCCCAGGTGGCCAGGTCCCGCTCCAGCTTGGAGACATCGTAGCCCTTGGCCTTCATCTTCTCCAGGAATTCCTCCACCGCGGCTTTTACCCGCTCGTACGTCTCTCTGTGCCTCTGCTGGTTGTTGTTGAAGCGGGTGATAATGAGCTCGATACGCTTCTGGACGAACTCCCAGCGCTCCTGCAGGCGTTCCTGCAGACGGCCCTCACCGCCGGACTGGCCCTCCTGGGCCAGAGCGGGTGCAATGGAGATGGTCAGCAACAAGGCCACCATTCCCACCATGATTGACGCCCTTTTCATCCCGCATCCCTCCTCCTTGTATCCTTTTCTCCGACGTTCTCCCGGCTTGTCTTTCGCCCGGCAAGGCCAGGAGGGAGTTCCATCGCCATCCCTGCGCCTCTCCCGGCTCGCTTTTTCTTCCATCCGCTCCGAGCCTGGTCCCCGGCGCTCTTCCCTTTTTTATTTTCGTGCCGCCATATTAAGAAAATGTTAAGCGGCCCTTAAAGTTCCTTCCCCACTCACCTTCCGCCTCCCCTAAAGCGCGCGGAAACCCCCGGTTATTGCCCCGCGAGGACAGGCACGCCGGCATTCCAGGCATCTTATGCACTCCGCCGAATCGGGATTCTCGAAGATGTCGATATCCACCGGGCAGACCTTCCGGCACTTCCCGCAGGTATCGCACTTTTCCCTGTCCACCCGCATGCGGTAGAGGCTGATGCGGTTGCAGGCGCCGAGCATGGCCCCCAGCGGGCAGACCGCCCGGCAGAAGGGCCGTCTTGAGAACATAAACCAGAGGAGGAAAGCGAGCAGGATGGCGATCTTCATCCAGAAAAACCAGCCCGTGGGAGGCAGCGGGTCGCGGGGAGGGACCGCCTTTAAGAACAGGCCCCCTTCCAGGGCACCCATGGGACAGAGGCGGGAAAACCAGCTCTCCGCAGTGAGCAGAGGCACGATCACCGCCAATCCGAGCAGGAAAGCATATCTCCCCCATGCGGCCCGTCGCGGAAGGCGCAATTCGGGCACGGGAACCTTGTATAGCAGGTCCTGGAGGAAGCCGAAGGGGCATATCCACCCGCAGGGCATCCTTCCCACCACCACGCCCACCAACCCCACCGATCCCAGGACGTAGAGCAAGGCTCCCAATCCCCGGGAAACATACCCCTTCACCTTCCCCGAGAGCAGGGAAAAGGAGTGCTGGAGGCTGCCGATAGGACAGGAGAACACGGTAAGAGGGCAGGCATTACAATTCAGGCCCGGGACGCACAGGCCCTTCATGCCGCCCTGATAAATGGAGCGGGAGCCAAAATAGAGGAAATAGGGGTTGAGGGCCAGGAGCGCCGTCAGCTGGGTAATCCTTCTTCCGCGCATCTCGCCTAAAGGGGTTCATATTAGGCCGATGCAGTCCAGGCATATGACCACCGCGTGGGCGTAAACCGTCCGCGGTCCCTCCCAGATTAGGGATAGGCCGATGGCCACGGCGAATACGGCCAGGAGCCACCACGCACGCCTGATACTGCGGCTCTTCTTTCTCGCGTCCTTCAAATCGCCCTCCTCCTCGGGCCTTTTCCGCGAGCCCGATCCCCAGAAAACAGCTGGGCCGTCGTTTAAAGTGTTGCCCATTTGGCGGACCGTGTCGAGCCCCGTAATATCCATATAGTTCGGCGAGTAGTATCACGCCCTTCTCTTATTGAATTTGCCGATATCAGATAGGGCGTTTTCTCGACTCGCTTCAAACACTGAAGCTCCCGCAAAGGGTACCGCACCAGCGCCTACCGGAACGGTGAAGCATCGCGATCCGCCGCCGGCTTTATGATACTAAGCCCTCGCGGGCATCTTCCTTGGCCACGCTTGACCGGAAATCGGGACTCGCCTCCGGGCAACTTCCCCCGCATCGCCTGGATTCCCCGACCGGGCAGGCCGCAACGCGGAAAGGCCCCGGACGTCTCCGGGGCCCATGTCACATGTTTTCCTGGCGGAAGGGGAGGGATTCGAACCCTCGAGGCGGCTTTCGCCACCCACACGATTTCCAGTCGTGCTCCTTAGGCCAGACTCGGACACCCTTCCAGCGTCGTCCCGCTCCGCCTCGGCGTCCTCGAGGCGGCAAAATCTATTATAGATATGAGCACTACGGCTTTCCAGCTAAACTCGAGTTCTCGGCTTTTCGGCTTCGGGCACCTCTCGCCATCTCCCGGAAAAGGGCCCGAGGCGCGCGGCTCAATCTCGTCCCGTCCCCCTGGAGTCCTCCCTGGATCTCTCTTTCTCGATGAGCTCCGCGACCCGGCGCGCCGCGCGCCCTACCACCTCCGAGCAGTGCTCCACCATCCCCGACCGAAAAGCCTCCTGGAGCTCCCGGGGGTCATACATGTTGTATGTGCGGCCCATGAGCCTTTTCTGGATGTCGTAACATCGCGAGCTCCCCCAGGTCTCCACGAAATGATCGTGGAGTTCCTTGCACAGGAGGTAGGAACGCATGGGTTTCATCATGTCCCGGTGGTCCTTGCGTTCCCTCCCGAAGAGCAGGCCCAGGACCATGCAGCCGCCGGTGAGGGCCCCGCAAGAGCCGTCCCCGGTCAAGCCTATGCCGTCCGCAAGGCCGCTTGCCGCTTTGAAAACGCCTTCCTCCTCGATGCCCAGGGCATCCAACAGTCCAGCGACCACAGACTGCGCACATCCGGTGCAGGTAGCCTCGTATTCCTTGGCCAATTGGTATGCCTCCTCGGCAAGGGATACCTTCTTATCTTCCAAGCCCTCCTCCTTCCTCTCACGCACGAACGGAAACACGTACGCCTCGAAACAGACCAAGCGCGGGAATCTATCTGCCCCGGCGCGGACATGAACATTGTAACCCTCCCTCGCGACGGAAGGGGCAGCATTTAAGGAACGCGAGCCGGCCTCTGTCGCGTCCTTTCGCGCCTCCGCGCATCGTCCGATGCCGTTGCTGCCCGACGGCGGCCGCATGGTCGTTCCGGATTTGTTATCCTGACCGCGGGATGTTATAAAGTGATTGTCCCCTCGCGACGAGGACGCCGGCGGAAACTTGATGGTTTTACTGGAAAAAGATGGGAGGTAAGCCTTGGCGGTTCTGGGCATCGACCTCGGCGGGACCAAGACGGCGGGAATCCTATACCATCATGGAGATATAATCGAGCGATACCGGAGCAACACGGACATCTCCTCTTCGGAGACGGTCATCGAGGGGATAAAGGCCACTTGTTCCCGGCTCCTGGAGGCCGCCCGCTCCAGGGGGATCACTGTGGAATCCATCGGATTGGGCATCGCCGGGTTCATAGACTTCGAGCGCGGCGTCGTGACCGACGCCCCCAACCACCCGCTGCACGAAGCCCCCGTGCGCGATATACTCCAAAGCGCCTTCGATCTTCCGGTCATCGTGGATAACGACGCCAACGTTGCTGCTCTGGCCGAGGCCAGGCTGGGGGCCGGAAAGGGTTCGCGCTACCTGGTACACCTCACGCTAGGAACGGGCATCGGCGGAGGCATAGTCATCGACGGCGAGGTATACCGCGGGGCCCAGGGCGCCGCAGCCGAGCTGGGACACATGATAATCGACGAGAACGGGCCGATTTGCAACTGCGGGTCTCGTGGCTGCCTGGAGGCGCTGGCTTCCGGAGTGGCCATTTACAAGCGGGTGGAGGAGCTCTCCTGGACCAAGAAGCGCTCTCCTATGCTGGACGAATTCCGAAGCGACCCCTTGTCCTTCCGGGCCGAGGCCGTGGAGCGCCACGCTGCGGCGGGAGACGAGTACGCCCTGGACATCCTCCGGAACGCGGGGAAACACCTCGGGGTGGGGATAACCTCCATCATCAACATCTTCAACCCGGACGCGGTGACCCTGAGCGGCGGCCTCCTGGGCTGCTTCCGCTTCATGGAGGAGGAGATGCGCCTGACCGTGGACGGCATGGCCATCCCCATAAGCCGCAGGCATGCCCGGATCCTGACCAGCATTCTCGGCGAAGACGGTGGAACCCTGGGCGCGGCCCTCCTGGCATCCTTGCTGCCCGCCTGAGCCCGCGCGGCCAGCCGGCAGCAGACCCCTTCGTGCCCGGGTCGTGGCTTTCACACAAGCAAAGCCCCTTTCCGTGGCCTCGAGGGCAACGGGGTCTCGTGCCGGCTACGGGCATCGTGTAACGAAGTCGGACTCGCGGCGGAGGCGGGCCTGGCCCTGAGGCCGTCTTCCATCGGCACGTCGTGACGGGGTCCGGGTTTTAAGCAATGTGGGCAGGAGGCGGTATAAGCTGCGAGCCGGACACGGTAAGAGTTCCCCCCTAATCTCCCCTTCCACACTCCATCCCGCCGTCCGATACATCAACGCCCTCCGCTTTTACCGCCCTGCCCGAGCGGTAGAGGGCCTCCCCCGCAAGGCCCATGGGTATGACCAGGGCCACGGTCAGGCCCAGCCTGAGGAAGGTGAACTTCCACCCCAGAAACTGCAGTTCCATGAGCTCCAGAGGCAGCTTTATACAGGCCCAGGCGGAGAGAAAGACCATTACGTTGGCCACCCGCGCTCCCTTCTTGAGAAGCATCGCCGCCAGGGGAAAGGCCACGTAGAGCGGGCCCGTGGGGAGGGTACCCAGCAAGATGGAAACGAGGAGTCCGGGCAACCCCGATTCCTCGCCGAGATATCTCACCACTGTCTCGCGCTTCACCCACACGGCGAAGAGCCCCATGAGGATCATGACCGCCGGCAGGATAAAGACCATCTCCTGGAAATACTCCCAGGATATGCGCAGCGCCCGGGATCCCCTGTCCCTGTAGAGCAGGGAGAGGACCGCGAAGGCGGCGATGGACGACGCCAGGAACACCAGATCCCACCTTACCCGTTTCCGCCACGAAACCTCTACGGGTCCCGGCCTCCTCGATCTTCCCCGCCTCTTTTCCATCTTCCTCACCCCGGCCGGCATCTCCCGGTAACGCTAGAGGATGAGCCCCATGATCAGGGCTATGGCCAAGGCCACCAGAAAGCTCAGGCCGTTGCGCAAGAGGGCGAAACGCCTGTCGAGTTCCCTTATCTCCAGAGGAAGGAAGACGAAGCCGATCATGGTCAGGGTGGTGATGAAGGCGGCCATGGACATCAACCCGGCCCCCATGTCCAGGAGGGACTTGGCCAGCGGGAAGGCGATGAGGGCGGGGATGAAGAGTACCGATCCCAGCGCGGCGGCGATGAGCAAGCCCAGTGCGCCCTTCTCGCTCCCTATGGTGGAAGCTATCCATTTAGCGGGAATGAACCCGACGATCAGGCCTATCACGGCTATGACGGCCAGGACGCTCGGGCCCATGCGCTTTACCGCGTTCAAGGCTATACGCAGCGCAGATGCAGTCTTCTCGCGGTCCTTGAGCAGGGAGGCCAGCAGGCAGGCCCCCACCAGGGAATCTATCACGATCGCCGTAAGAGACATCCGGAACACCTCCACGCGGACGGCGTAAAAAGCCTTCCCTACCAGCTGAAACCTCCCTCACGGGAAATCCTCCGGCGCGGTCGGGATTTCCTTATTCACATGTATATCACATCTATATGTTATTAGCATATAGTCTTTATGTCAACATCTTTTTCCGGCCCCCGCAGGTTGACGGGCATCAACCTCCATATGCTGCACGGAGCATTCATAATGCCCCCTCATAGCGTATTCATTCATAGAAAAGCGACGGAAGGCGGGCGGATGGGGTGCCAGCTGGCACCTTGGAGGCCGCTCTGCACGACTAGACATGGCACGAAAGGAGGTCGTGAGGACACATGGGTCTTTTGGCGGAATGCTGGGAAGGGTTCGCCCACTGGGGCACAGGAGGTTGGATCTGGATGGGAATAATGATGGTCGCCGGATTGGTCCTGTTGGCGGTTTTAATCTATGCCGCTTTCCGGGGCTTGTCCCACTACACTGCCGTTACCGGTCCGGGCGGAGCGGTCCGCGAAACGCCGCTGGACATCGCCCGCAGAAGGTATGCGGCCGGCGAGATCTCGCCTGAGGAGTTCGAGCGTCTTAAGGCCGATTTGGGCGGATAAGAGTGCGCGGATGCGCGGATGAGGGCAGGGGCTGAGTCGTGCGCCGGAAGCGCTGAGTCGTGCGCCGGAAGTAGAGCCTCGCCGCGACTCAGCCCTCCTCGTCGGCTCGGCTCCGGGGATCCAGACGCCTCGCGGCAATGATGTCAGCGCCTGTGCCAAGAAGGTCACGGTAGATTACCTGGCCGTCCCGTACCGGCGCATCGACCTCCACGTCGGCAAGGGCTTTCACGGCTTCCCTGACCAGGGATTTCGGTATGGGCCGGGTGGAGACCACCGGAAGCTGTGGGATGACGCCGTTCCGCACCCTGACCGTGGTGGTCACCGTCCGGCGGGGATTCCTGAACTCCTCCTCCGCATAGCGCCTCCCGACCTCGCACTCATGCCCGGTGACCTCCAGGACCTCTCCGTCCTCCTCCGTCAGCTCCAGCGCGCAGCTGAGCGGGCAGTTTATGCAGGTGAAGGCGTGCTTTCTCCTCATCCTTGCCGCCCCTTTGTCTCCTCCTCCGGCACCACTTGCACATCGAGCTCTCCCCGCGCGAGGGCCTCCTTCAACCTCTCCGGGTCAGCCTTCAACCTCACCATCTCCGGAGGCCGTACCATCCTGATCTTTCTTTCCGCCAGGAGCAGGTCGCCGGATGACAACCGTGCCCTCACCGCCCTTTCCGGACGGCTGACCCGGAAGTAAAAGTGAGCCTCCTCACCATACTCCCTCAGCAGTTGGGGAACCACGAACTTCACGTTCCGGCCCGGACGGACGCGAAGGCATTCTCCCCTCTTCCTTATCCCCTGCAGGACGTATTCCGCCGCCGACCGCCCTGCCGTCTCCGCGGTATGGGTCACGTAATCCACCAGGTCGAAGACGTTCATCACGTTCCCGCAGGCGAAGATGCCTTCCACCGAGGTCTCCATGCGCTCGTCCACCACCGGTCCGCCGGTGGCCGGATCGAGTGGGATGCCCGCCCTCTTGGAGAGCTCGTTTTCGGGAATGAGGCCCACAGAAAGCACAAGGGTGTCGCAAGGGACCAGCCTCTCCGTGCCCGGCACCGGCTTCAGGTTCTCGTCCACCCGGGACACGGTCACCGCTTCCACTCTCTTCCTGCCGTGGATGAAGGTCACGGTGTGAGACAGATGCAGGGGTATGTCGTAATCGTGCAGGCACTGCACCAGGTTGCGGGTCAAGCCCCCGGGGTGGTCCATGATCTCGTAGACCCCTTCCACCTCCGCGCCCTCCAGGGTGAAGCGGCGGGCCATTATAAGACCGATATCCCCTGAGCCCAGGATGACCACCCGGCGGCCGGGCATGAGGCCCTCGATGTTGATATCCCTCTGGGCGGCCCCGGCGCAGACCACCCCCGCGGGGCGGTAGCCGGGGATGAGTATCTGGTGTCGGGTCCTCTCCCGACAGCCCATGGCCAGGATAACCGCTTTGGGCCTTATCTCCATAACGCCGTCACGGGAATTGACGGCGGTGAGGCTGCGGTCCGGCCTCAGGTCGAGGACCATGGTGTTCAGCTTCACCTCCACGTCGGACTTCTCCAGACGGTCGATGTAGCGCTGCGCGTATTGTGGGCCGGTGAGGGTCTCGCCGAAGACGATGGACCCGAAACCGTCATGTATGCACTGGGGAAGGATGCCCCCCAGTTCCACGTCGCGCTCGATGAGCATCACGTCCTTCAGCCCGGCATCGCAGGCCGCCAGGGCTGCCCCCAGGCCCGCCGGCCCGGCTCCTATAACCACCAGGTCCGGTCTCCTAACCCTGACCATGCCCGCTCCTCTCCGCTCGCAGAAAATCCTTGGTCTCCGCCAGATAAACGGGCGAGCCTTCGCCGCTCTTGGTGATCTCGGTGACCGGTCGCCCCAACTCCCGGGCCAGGATGGCGGCCACACGGTGTCCGCAGAAACCGCCCTGACAGCGCCCCATTCCCGTCCTGGTGCGCCTCTTTACGCCGTCCATGTCCGTGGCGGGGATGAGGGAATGTATGGCCGCCAGCACTTCCGCCTCGGTCACGTACTCGCACCTGCAGATGATGTTCCCCCAACGGGGGTCCTTCCTGATAAGCGCGTCCCGTTCCTGGTCGTCAAGTTCGGCGAAACGGGGGGTCGCCGGCCTCACGTGACGGAAGTCCGGCCGGGGCTCGCGGGGTATCCCAAGCTCGTGGAGGAAGCCCATCACCATCTCCACGATGGCCGGGGCGGAGGCCAAGCCCGGGGACTGAATCCCGGCTACGTTCACGAAACCTTTCACGCGGTTCGAGGCCTCGATCACGAAGTCCTCCTCGTAGGTGGGGGCTCGTACTCCGCTGAAAGCCGAGATGACAGCATCTTTGGGAAAATCTGGTAGAAGATAATGGAAGCGCTCGAAGATCTCCTCTATCTCCTCCGCCGAGATGGAGGTATCGTACTTGTCGTCCACCTCGACCGCCGTGGGGCCCAGCTGGAGATTGCCCTCCACGGTGGGCATCGCCCCGCCTCCCTTGGAGCGCTCCTTCTTCATCCCCGGCATCCTGAATAGGGCCACGCTGGAGCGCACGTATTCGCTGGTCACCTGGCGGTCGAAGAGCAGGGTGGCGCCCTTGCGCGGGTGGATGCGGAAGCCGCCCGCCCCGGCCATCTCCGCCACCTCGTCGGCGAAGACACCCGCGGCGTTTATCACCAGAGGGGTAGCTATCTCGCCCCGGCTGGTGATTACCCCCCTCACTTCGTCGCCCTCGACCCGGAAGCCGGTCACCTCTGTATTGAGGAGGAACCGGGCCCCGTTCATCACCGCGTGCTCCGCCAAGGCGATGGTCAGTTTATAGGGGCAGACCAGCCCATAGTTGGGGTCGAAAACGCCGGAAACGGCCTCCGGGGTTACATTGGGCTCCTTTTTCAGCACCTCCTCGCGGCTAAGGATCCGGAGCCCCCTGATGCCTGCCGCTTCCCCGTAGGCAACGATGCCTTCCGGTATCTTCACCCTCAGAAGCTCGTCGAGCTGCTGGGGGTTCATTGATTCCGCCACCTCGGGTGGGACGGAGCGCGGGGTGACCACGATGAGCAATCCCTGCCGCTTGAACTCCACGCCCAGGCCCTGGACGAACCCCTCGTACATGTGGTTGCCGCGAACGTTCAATCTCTGCTTGAGGGTCCCGGCCTCCTCGCCTATCCCCGAGTGCACCTCAGCGTTGTTGGCCTTGCTGGCCCCGCAGGCCACGTCGTTCTCCTTGTCCAGCACCACGACATCCGGCGTGTAGCGGGTTATCTCTCGCGCCACCGCGCACCCAATGACCCCCGCCCCCACCACGACCGCCTGCGCCCTGGCCGGCAATCGCGGCTCAAGCTTCTCCCTAATGGGCTCACGGTCCATCTCGTCCGGCTTTCCTCCTCGCATCTGTCGCGCCTAACTCGCGGCTCAAGCCGCATGAGCGCGGATCAGTCTTCCCGTGTTTTGTTCCGTTTCAGGCAGGAGGCCAGGGTATGCCTCTCGGCCGTGCGTCAATGGCCGGCAACCGGCCATCCCATTCTATACACGAGCCCAGAGGTTCGCCAACACCTCAGCGAGGCCGCATGGTGTTGGCCTGGTTGGGGCAGAATCTCACACAGAGTCCGCATCCCTGGCAATCGGCGACCCTCGCCTTTCCCTCCATCAGGGACCTTTCTCCGAAGGCGCAGATCTCCACGCAGGTCCCGCACCCCCGGCATTTCTCCAGGTCCACCTCGGAGCGATATTTTGATGGAATATAATGGTAGCCATCTTCCTTGAAGGTACGGTACCCGATTATGGGCAGGCAGGAACAGGCGCAGCAGTTGCAGATGACGAAATAGTTGGCGCTTCCACGGAAATACATGTGGCGGTCGAGCATCTGAACCAGGCCCTTCTCGTTGCTCTCCCGCACGATGCGCAGGGCCTCCTCCTTGTCGATGGGTCGATAGTCCCGGGGGAACAGCTCCAGCCATATGGGGGCGCCGGTGAGGATGATGATGTCCGTTTCCAGGGGGTGGTCGCAGGCTTTTGTGGCCAACCGGCAGCGGCAGGGCCCGACGGCGATGCGGCCGTCATCCGGGAGCTTCCGGATGAAATCCTCCATCTCCCCCAAGGTCATCACCTGGCTGACAATGGCCCTCTCGGCCATGAACTTGGCCAGGGCGTAATAGAAGAACTTCCTAACCGGGGGCCGGGACATGAAGTCGCGGTTGAGCAGCCAGTAGAAAAAGGCCAGTAGCTGCACCTCGAACCGGGCGTAGAACTTTAGCATGCGCTGCCGAAGCTCGCTTTCTTCGGCGATGAAGACATCGCCCCAGTGAGCCGGGGCCGCCAGCCACAGGACAATCGCCGCTCCCATGAACATTCCCATTGGTGTGTACTTCCTCTTCATGGCCTAAGCTTCCCCCCTTCACGAATCTCCCCTGGGCCGGCACGAGGCCGTCCTCGCGATCGCCGCTTCCCAATGCCGATGCCCACGCCACTTCTTCCCCACATCCGTCCCGGTCGCAACTAAAGCATATCATCGCTCATGGTGTTAACGCTCCCGCGGCACATCCTCTGGAGACACTCCTTGCCGATAGCCTCGACTGCCGCAAGGCGGGAGTTTCCCCTATTCTCCCGCCACAATTCTCCGCCCTGAGGCGCGGCAACGAGCGCGCGCCCGCGTCTGCGCTCCTCAGGACCAGGACACGCGCTCCATAACCCCCATCCTCGAAGGCGCGCGGTAAGCATTGAAAGGAGGGTGGCAAAACTATAGATTAGAGGGGGCAGCGTGGGGTTTCGAGCATGTAGCGGGGTGCAGCGTATGTATCGCGGCACGTGGATCCGGCGCGCCCCCAAGGAGGAGAGAGGACATGGAACAGCGCTGGGTGGCATGGTTCAAATTGTTCCTGGTCGCTTTCTTCCTTGCCTTCGCAGGCTCCTTCGTGGCCCTCACGGTAAGGGGGGCAAAGCAAGCAGGGGCTGTTTCTTCCTGGCCGGACTCCGAGCCGCAGGCGAGCCCTTTCCCCGCCCCCCGAGCCTCCATCCCCGAATTGCTGCGCCGGCTCGACAGACTGGAGGTCCTCCGCCTGCGACCATCCTGGGAGGTGGAGGTGGGAAGTGGTCAGGCCCTGCTTTCCCTGGAAGGCGACAGGTTATACGTGGCCTCCTCGACGGATTCATCGGGGAGCTCGCTCTACTGCCTGGACGCACGCTCGGGGGCAGTCCTCTGGAGCCGCACGCTGGACGCTTGGATATCCTCTCCTCCCAGCCCCTGGAAAGAGGTCGTTTACGTGGGGACGACCTCACATGTCCTGCACGCCGTCGACGCACAAAGCGGCAACGAGCTGTGGTCCTTCACCGCCCAGGGGGAAATACTCACCCGACCTTTGGCGGACGACGGCTTGCTGCTCTTTTTCGCCGACAATAACGCGGTTTTTGGGCTCTCCAACAGACTCTACGCCCTGGATCCGGGAAGCGGGGCCCTCCTGTGGTCCTATGACACCGAGAGCTGGACGCCGTCTCCTCCCGCCACCGGGCAAGGTCTGATCTTCACCGCAGGCTCCAAGTCCACCGTCCTGGCCCTGGACAGGAACACCGGTCGGGAGGTGTGGGTCAAGCCGGTGGACAGCGCGGTTTTCTCCTCCCCCCTGCTCGCCGGTGACCGTTTGTATGTGGCCACCGTCGACGGGCGCATGTATGCCCTGGACATTCGAACCGGCGAGAGGTTGTGGGAGGTGGGGATGTATCACTTCACTCCCTCTTTCTCCCGCACGGCAAAGGGTAACGTCCTACTGGACCGCTGCCCGGACCGCGTGTTGGCCCTGTCCATGGAAGACGGCCGTATACGGTGGGGCCTGGGCGGCAATCCTCTGCTCGCGGCCGGACCGCAATCCCCTGAGGTCGTTTACGTATATTTCCCGGAAGGCAGGCTTCTTGAGCTGGACGCGGATACGGGAAGATGTCTTCGCATCTACGTTTTCGGGTTCGACTTTTCACAACGACCCTACGTGAGCGGTGGATGGGTGTATTGTGTTTCCTCGGACGGAAAGATACGCGCCTGCCTTCTTCCCCAAGCATCCACCGCGGATTGAAGGGCGGGCCGGTCGGAGCAAGCCATGAAGACGAAGGCGACGAAAGGGCCCTCCGTAGGGGCAAAGGGTCGCCCCTCGGGGGTTTTGAGGTCCGAATTGGCTTACCTGGGGATGTTGTGCCTCACCCTTTTTCTCTACATGACCCTGGCGCTATCCTCCCTGGCACCCAACGGGGTCATCGGAAAGATGTCCACCACACATATGGCGGCACAGAGGAATGTCTTCCTCCGCCAACTCCTGGAGATATGCGGCTTCCAGAACGCCAGCCCTCTCGGGCTGCGGATCTTTCTCTACGTCGTCCTACTGCTCCTTGTGATCTGCTATTTCTGGGCGGTCCATATCTTTCTGCGCCGTCCCCGCGGATTGCCCTCTATCCTCTCGGTCTGGTTTGTCCTGAACATCATCCTCCTCATCGTCCCGCCGCTCCTCAGCCGCGACGTGTTCTCGTATATGTTCTACGGGAAGATAGCGACCGCTTACGGCCGTAACCCGTACCTGGTCACCCCCCAGCGTTTTTCCGCCGACCCTCTCTTCCCGCTCACCAGTCTTTACTGGAAGAACACCCCCGTGGTCTACGGCCCCCTTTTTACGTTGCTCTCCATGCTTCTCATGCGTCTTTCCGGAAACCAGATAACCCTGGGGGTTTACCTCTTCAAATCCACCGCCGCCCTCTTCAATCTGGCCTGCGTTCTCCTCATCTGGTATATCCTGGGGAAATATTCCCCACGACGCCGTGCCTTCGGGACTATGCTCTACGCATGGAACCCGCTGCTCCTCATCCATTCTACGGGAGGCGCGCACAATGACGTCATCATGGCCGCTCTGGCCCTGGCCGCTCTGGCCCTGCTCATGCAAGGACGAAGGCGATTCGGGTTCTTTCTTCTGTGCCTCTCGTTCATGATCAAGTACATCACCCTGATCCTCATGGCCGCCTACCTGGTCTATCTCTTTCGAAAGCGAGAGAATATCAGGGGCTGGCTCAGGGACGTGTGCGTCCTGGCGCTCATCTTCCTGGCCGTCTTCGCGGCCTTTTACGCCCCCTTCTGGCAGGGGCTCAGGACCCTCTCCCCCATACTGGAGAACCTGAAGCTGCGCAATTACAATCTGCCGGCCGGATGGCTCCTGGCGGCCACGGGAGGCCTGCTGGGCCTGGTTCTCCGCCTGAACATGCGGGTGGCCTTTTCGGTGGCCTCGGTCCTCTGTTCCCTGTTCCTCAACGCCGTCTTTCTGGTCGCCTTCGCGCATTTCTCTCGTCGCTGCCGCTCGGAGCGTGACTTCCCGGAGTGCTGGTTCCTTGTGACCCTGGCCTTTATCCTCACCCGCACCTACTTTCTTTCCTGGTATCTTTTCTGGGTCTTCCCCTTCCTCTGCCTCCGGCGTTGGGACGGGCTCTCCCGCTTCACTCTCACCGCCGGAACCCTGACCCTTTATTTCGCTGACCTCATGCCCTACTCGGCGTGAAGCCCAACAAGGGGGCTAGAGCCGCGCGACGTCCGTTTACCTCTCTCGCCTCCGCTGGGCGCGATTCCCCTCCGGGGTGACCGCCAAGAGGGGGGAGGCGGCGAGAAGATTTGCGCGTTTCCCCCATGGCAGGGGATTGGCAGGCAACGAAACGCCCGATGGAGGCTGCGCGCTGCGCTTCTGACCGAACGCCGGGTGATGCAGCGCTTTGCGGCGATAAAAAGAAGGCCTTCTCGGCCTTCGGCATGAATCACTGGTGGGCCTAACTGGATTCGAACCAGTGACCTCACCCTTATCAGGGGTGCGCTCTAACCTGCTGAGCTATAGGCCCTTGCATCCATAGATTATAACCACGCTTCGCCCCCAACACAAGAAAGGGCTTTATGCACAATTTCAACAACATGTTGTGGATATCTCTATACTTCACCACCATATATTGTATTCATTCCTCGAGGGTCACGCCTTCCGGAACGCGGAAGTTATCCTCCGACACCTCCCCTACCCGGCGGTATTCCCATTCAAGCCTCTTTATCTTGCCTCCCGGCCCGATCACCTCCCACGTGGAGGGAAGATGCCCGGGCCCGTCCAGATATGCGGTTACGGTGCGCCCATCTTGCGTTTCCATGTGGAACTCCCCTCGCTCCCAATAAGAAGGAAGCTCGAAGTAGGGTTTCATCACCTGGGACGGAAGGAACCCGGACCTCTTGGATGCCTCTTCAAGGTCTATCTCGCTATAGGTCCTGCGCTGGAGGTTGACCATCCAACCCCTCCCCTCCTCACGGTTATAGATCACCACTCGCGGTATCCCTTCCAGGACCACCCGGAAGGAGCCCCCTTTATAGATCCCCACCCCAAGAACTTTCTCGTCGTCCATGGCCTTGACCTGATAGCTCCCCTCCAGGGTGCTGCGTTTCCCCTCCTCTTGGGGCACTCCCTTTATGTCCCCTCCTCCACACCCGCAAATCGCTGCGGTGAACACCACGGACGCCACTATCGCAAAAGCCGCTCTTGGCCCGCGTCTTCTCAAGGCGCCCCGACCCCCTGTTCTTCCTGGGCTCTGCCCTTTTATCCCTTCATCACCGCCACTGGTCTCATGCGGGCCACACGACGGGAGATGCCCGCCCCTTCGCATATCTCCACCACAGCACGCACGTCCTTGTAGGCCTCCGGCGCCTCCTCCGCCAGCCCCGAAAGCTGGGCCGCTCGCACGAGGATGCCCATCCTCTCCAGCCTCCTCTTGAGCTCCTCGCCTCTCACCTGCTTCTTGGCCGCCTTCCTGCTCATGGTCCTCCCGGCGCCGTGGCAGGTTGAGCCGAAGCTCTTCTCCAGGGCTTCCTGGGTCCCCACCAGGACATAGGAATGGCTTCCCATATCCCCGGGGATGATCACCGGCTGGCCGGTGCCGGAGTACCTCTCCGGCACCTCCGGCCTCGTGCCCGGGAAGGCACGGGTGGCTCCTTTGCGGTGCACCATGAGGGTCAAGCGTTTGCCGTCCACCACATGCTCCTCGATCTTGGCCAGGTTGTGTGATATGTCGTAGAGGACGTGCATCCCAAGGTTCCGTGCCCCTGACCGGAAGGTCCTCTCGAAACATTCCCTTATCCAGTGGGTTATGGCCTCGCGGTTGCACATGGCGAAGTTGGCGGCACAGGCCATGGCCGCCAGGTAGTCGCGGCCCTCCCGGGACTCCACGGGGGCGCAGACCAGCTGGCGGTCGGGCAGCGAATACCCGTATTTCTTCAGGGACGCCCCCATTATCTCGATGTAATCCGTGCATATCTGATGGCCAAGCCCCCTGGATCCGGAATGCACCATGACCACCAATTGGCCCTCGGAGAGACCCAGTTCGTCAGCTGGAGGCCTGGTCTCCTCCACAACCTGAATTTCCAGGAAATGGTTCCCAGAACCCAGGGTCCCCACCTGGTCCTTTCCCCTGGCGAACGCCCGTTCGCTGACCTTGGACGGGTCGGCTCCCGGATAGCGCCCCAGTTCTTCCATGGCCTCGAGATCCTCTTCCCATCCTATGCCCCGAGCCACCAGCTCTGGGGCTCCCTTGGCCATGAGCCTCTCCATCTCGCTGCGTTCCAGGTGAAGCCTTCCCTTGGTGCCCAAACCCTTTGGTACGGAGGCGTTGAGCATGTCCAGAAGCTCGGGCAGTTTTTCTTTCGCCTCCTCCCAGGACAAGGAGGTGAGCACGAGCCTCACCCCACAGGAGATGTCGTAACCCACGCCGCCCGGTGATATAACGCCGTCTTCCGCCAGGGTGGCGGCAACGCCTCCGATAGGAAAGCCGTATCCCCAGTGGATATCGGGCATGGCCAGGGAGGCCTTGACGATGCCCGGCAGGCAGGCCACGTTGGCTACCTGTTGCAGGGCGTTGTCCCCGTCTGCTTTTTCCAATATTTCCCTATCGGCGAAGACGATGCCCGGGACCCTCATGCCTTCTTGGGCGTCGTCCGGTATCTCCCACATGTACTCGTCAATCTTCCTAACTTTGTCAAGAAAACCCATCTTTTTCACCCCCTTCGGGCGAATCTCTCCTTCATCAAGCCGGGCTCATGGTTCACCGCCGCCTCCGAGGCGCAGGCTCTCCTCGCTTGCTTCGAGACATAGCGCGAGGGGTTGGGGGTCGAAGCCCCGCCAAACGGAGACGCAACTCATGCCGTCCCTTCCGTCCACCTCCCTGCGACGGGGTGGCCTGCGGCGCGAGCGGAAAACCCCCCTCAATTCAGACGTCGAATATGACCTGGGCGATCCAGATGCCGTTATCTTCGCCGAACGACAACATGTGATAAGTGGGGGCTTTTATCTCCCCGGAGACCTTGTGTTTCCCCGTATCAAGAGGCTCTCCCAGCCCCCATCCTTCGGCCTGTCTTTCGGTCACCTCGCGAACCTCGAAATCTCCGAAAGCCCATCCTTCCGCTTCGACCAAGAAAAGGATTTCCGATAGCCACCTCACCAGGAGCTCCTCCAGGCCCGAGGCCTCGGCGGCCACATGCCTTCTCTCCCTGGGCTCCACGCTCTCCACATCCAGGATGAGGGACATCATCCCCAGCGCGCAATTGGCGAAGGCCTCTTCCCTGGACCTCCCGTAGGCCCTTATACCTACGTCCGCGGTGTGGTCGAGGACCTCGAACCTCTTCAGCTCTCTCCCTCCTCCTCAGTTTCCTCCCTCTCGTCCGACCAACCCTCGCGGGAGGCAAGGTGGGCAATCGATGCCACCCTGTCGTCCTCCCGCAGGCTCATCACCCTCACCCCTTGAGTGGCGCGTCCCATTCGGGAGATATCCTCCACGGGGACCCTGATGACCACTCCCTCTACGGATATGGCCATCAGCTCCTGGTTCTCTCTGACCACCCTGGCATCCACTATCTTCCCTCTTGCCCCACCGGCGGCTATCGTGCGCACTCCCTTGCCTCCCCTGTGGCGCCTCGGATACTTGGAAATGGCCGTCCTCTTCCCGTAACCCTGTTCGGTGATCACAAAGAGGTCGGCGTCCTCGGCGACGATGCCCATAGCGATGACCTCGTCACCGGGCGACAGGTTTATCCCCCGTACTCCGCGCGTATCCCTTCCCATGGGGCGGCAATCCGTTTCCGGAAAACGAAGGGCTTGCCCCTCCCTGGTGACCAGTATCAACTCGCTCTGCCCATCGGTAAGACGGGTGTCGATGACCTCGTCCCCTTCCTGGAGGTCTATGGCTATCAGTCCGTCCCGGCGCGGAGAATCGTACTGCTTGAAGGGGGTCTTCTTGACCATGCCTTTTCTGGTGGCCATCACCAGATAGCTCTCCTCCGGATAATCACGGGTCGCAATCACCGAGCATATCTTCTCGCCGGGCCCGAGGGGAAGTAGGTTCACCAGGGCATGCCCTCTGGAGGTGCGGGAACCTTCCGGAAGCTCATAGACCTTCAGCCGGTACGACCTCCCGCGGTTGGAGAAGAAGTGTATGTAGTGATGGGTAGAGGCGATGAACAGGTGTTCCACGAAATCGCCTTCCTTGAGGTTCATGCCCGTAACCCCCTTGCCTCCCCTTCTCTGGGTTCGATAGGTGGCGATGGGCAGCCTCTTCACGTAGCCGGAATGGGTGATGGTGACCACCACCTCCTCTTCCGCTATCAGGTCCTCGATCTCCAGATCATCATAGTCGGGTACTATATCCGTACGGCGAGGGTCGGCGTATTTTCTCTTGATCTCCGTGAGCTCCTCCACGATCAGGGCGCGGACCTTCTTCTCGTCGGCCAGGATCTCCCTCAAACGGGCTATCTCCTTCAGGAGTTCCTTGTGCTCCTCCCGAACCTTCTCCCGCTCCATGCCGGTGAGCCTCTGGAGCCGCATGTCCAATATGGCCTGGGCCTGTTCTTCACTCAGCTTGAACCGTTTCATCAACCCTTCCCTGGCATCCTGAACGGTGCGCGATTTCTTTATCAGTTCGATGACCGCGTCCAGGTTGGCCAGGGCAATCAGAAGGCCCTCCAGGATGTGGGCCCTTTTTTCCGCCCTATCCAGCTCGAACCGCGTCCTCCGGGTGATGACCTCCACCTGATGGTTTATATAGGCCGCGAGCGCATCTTTAAGGGAGAGGATGCGGGGTACCCCATCCACGAGGGCCAGCATTATGATGCCAAAGGATTCCTGTAGTTGTGTATGTTTATAGAGCTGGTTGAGGACCACCTGGGGGGCGGCTTCCTTGCGCAGCTCGATCACCAGCCTCATCCCGGTGCGATCGCTCTCGTCCCTTAAGTCGGCTATTCCCGACAGTTTTTTGCTCCTCACCAGTTCGGCTATTCGCTCCGTGAGGCGCGCCTTGTTCACCTGGAAGGGGATCTCGGTCACGACGATGCGGCTTCTGCCCGACTTGGTCTGCTCGATGTGCGCCTTTCCCCGGACCCTTATGACGCCCCGCCCCGTCTCATAGGCTTCCCTGAGGCCCTCCAGGCCCATGACCACGCCGCCGGTGGGGAAGTCGGGCCCATGGATATAACGCATAAGGTCACGCGATTCGAGATCTGGGTTCTCTATCAGGGCAATGGTGGCCTCGATGACCTCCCCCAGGTTGTGTGGGGGTATGTTGGTGGACATACCCACGGCAATGCCCGATGACCCGTTGGCCAGCAGATTCGGAAACCTCGAGGGAAGGACGGTGGGTTCCTGGAGTGACCCGTCGTAATTGGGAATGAAGTCCACGGTATCCTTGTCGATGTCCCTCAACAACTCCATGCTGATGGGTGAAAGGCGGGCCTCCGTGTAGCGCATTGCCGCCGGGCTGTCCCCGTCGACGGAGCCGAAGTTCCCGTGACCGTCCACCAGCTCGTACCGGCTGGAGAAGTCCTGGGCCATGCGCACCAGTGTGTCGTAAATGGCCGCGTCGCCGTGGGGGTGGTATTTCCCCATGACATCTCCCACCACCCTCGCGGATTTCCGGTAGGGCCGGTTGGGGGTCAAGTTCTGCTCATACATCCCGTAGAGGATGCGACGGTGCACGGGCTTCAACCCGTCCCGCACGTCGGGGAGCGCCCTACCCACGATCACGCTCATGGCGTAATCGATGTAGGAACGGCGCATTTCCTCCTCTATTTCCACGGTCTTGATTTTTCCGGACAATGCCTGTACCATCCTCCATCCTCCCCTCGGCGAGGTTCTCGCGGGCTATCGATTTCAGATGTCCAGGAAGCGCACGTTCTTGGCGTGCCTCTGGATGAACTGTCGCCGGGCTTCCACATCATCGCCCATGAGGGTGTTGAATATCTCGTCGGCTATTATGGCATCCTCCAGGGTGACCTGTATGAGGACCCTCTTCTCCGGGTTCATGGTGGTCTCCCACAGCTGCTCGGCGTTCATCTCGCCCAAGCCCTTGTATCTCTGGATCTCGTACTTCCGCCCGTCGAATCGCTTCAACAGCTCCTCCAGTTCGGTATCGTTATAGGCATAGTAATCCGTCTTGTCGCAGTGGACGCGGTAAAGAGGGGGCTGGGCGATGTATACGTAACCGGATTCGATCATCTCCTGCATGTAACGGAAGAAGAAGGTCAGTATGAGAGTCCTTATGTGGGCCCCATCAACGTCCGCGTCGGTCATGATGATGGCTTTATGGTACCTGGCCTTGGATATGTCGAACTCCTCGCCTATGCCGGTCCCCGCGGCGGAGATGATGGCCTGTATCTCGCTGTTGTTGAGTATCTTATGCAGCCTCGCCTTCTCCACGTTGAGGATCTTGCCCTTTAGAGGCAGTATGGCCTGGAACCGCCTATCCCTCGCCTGCTTGGCCGATCCACCCGCGGAGTCACCCTCCACCAGGTATATCTCGCACATGGAGGGGTCTCTCATCGTGCAGTCCGCCAGCTTACCCGGAAGCGACGTGCTCTCGAGAAGGCTTTTCCGACGGGTCAGCTCTCGCGCGTGCCTGGCCGCCATCCTCGCCTTGGATGCACCTATCACCTTGTTCACTATGGCCCGTGCCTCCGCCGGGTTTTCCTCCAGCCACTCCGAGAGCTTGGTGTTCACCGTGGACTCCACGAAGCCCTTTATATCTGTGTTTCCCAGCTTCGTCTTGGTCTGGCCTTCGAACTGAGGCTCCTTGAGCTTCACGCTGATTATGGCCGCCAGCCCCTCCCTCACGTCCTCCCCTATCAGGTTGGGGTCCTTCTCCTTGAGAAAGCCCTTCTTGCGGGCGTAATCGTTGATCACCCTGGTGAGGGCGGATTTGAATCCGGCCAGGTGGGTCCCTCCCTCGTGAGTGTTTATGTTGTTGGCGAAGGTATATATGTTCTCCACATAGCCCTTGTTAAACTGCATGGCTATCTCAACCTGAGCCTCCTCCTGCTCGGAGCTCATGTAGATTATCTTGTTGTGGAGGGGTTCTTTGCTGGAATTCACGTGCTTTATGAAGTCGATTATTCCGCCCTCGTACTTGTATACCACCTCTTCCGGGGGTTCCTTCCTCTCGTCCCTTATCTCGATGCGCAGGCCCCGGTTGAGAAAGGCCATCTCCCGCATGCGCTGGGCGATGGTCTCGAAGTCGAATTCCACGGTCTCGAATATCTCCGGGTCGGGGGAAAACCTTATAATGGTGCCCGTTCTTCTCGTCTCACCCACCACCTGCAGTTCGGTGGTCGGAACCCCCTTCTCGTATCTTTGTTGATATACCTTCCCGTCCCTTCCCACCTCGAGAATGAGCCACTTGGACAGCGCATTGACAACGGACACGCCTACCCCATGGAGCCCGCCCGATACCTTGTACACTTTCCCGCCGAACTTGCCCCCGGCGTGAAGAGTGGTGAGAACGACCTCCGCGGCCGGCCTCTGTTGCTTCTCCATGATCCCAACGGGTATGCCGCGTCCGTCGTCTATCACGGTAATGCTGTTGTCCCTGTGGATAGTGATCCATATGTTGTTGCAATAACCAGCCAGGCATTCATCGATGCTGTTGTCCACCACCTCATAGACGAGGTGGTGTAGTCCTCTCGGCCCCGTTGAGCCTATGTACATGCTCGGCCTTTTACGAACGGCCTCCAGGCCCTCGAGCACCGAGATGGACCTCTCGTCGTAGACCTCAGCGGCGTCCTTCGCTCCGGTCATCTTTCCTCCAAGATCGAGGCTCTCGCACGGAATTTTGCTTTTTTACAAGTTAAATTATAGCATTCTGGGCGGTTTCACGTGAAAACGGGATATTCACCATGACTCTAGAGTTAAACTTGAGGTATATATTTTATGATGATGTCCTCTATTTTTAGCCCCGTCTCATCCCTTACCCTTTCTATTACCTCCTTCCTGCGCACGCTGAGCTCCTGCGCCCAGGCATGGGAGTCAACCCTTACGACAAGCTTCTCGCCTTTAAACCCGCATGGAGCCCCTTTCGGGAGGCCCCCCATCTTTTCCCACGCCTTCTTAACCTTCAGCAGGTCCTCCACCTTTTTCAGGCCCTCTTCGGCGAGCGTTTCTTTTATCAGGTCTTTTATCTCTCTCATCGCCGTTCCTTACCCTGTGGTTCCCGGTCAGATGATACCCGCCGCCGAGGACATACATCTTCGCCCTCATCGTGTCTTTTTGCTCTCTATTACGTTGTCCAAAAACCGCAGTTTCAATTTTCTTCACGGCGGTATGAGTGTATGGCTTCACCTTTATGAATCCCTGTCCCCTCGCCTCGTCAATTCAAGTATCCTGTCCGCCCCAAGCTCCTTTACCTCCTCCGTTGAAGTCACAAGTACCTGCCACCTTCGCTTAAGACTTTCGGCGAGTCTCATTCGGTTCCTGGAATCCAACTCGGAGAAGCAATCGTCTAGAAGAAGGACCACCTCTTTTCCCGTCAACTCTTCCATTATCCTGGTTTGTGCCAACTTGCACGCCAGGCAGAACATCTTCTGTTCCCCCTGTGATCCCTCCCTACGTATATTCCTTCCGTTCAGATAGAACAGGATCTCGTCCCTGTGAGGGCCGGAGAGGCTCACCCCCCGTCTTATCTCCGCCTCCCTTAACCTTCTTATCCTACGCAGGTTCTCCTCTTCACTTTCCGAGGAGAAGGACGAATAATATTTGATCTCCACCTCCCCCATCCCCCACTCCCTCAATACTTCCTCCAGTGAGTGGGACAATATACGGAGGGCTTCTCTCCTTTCCTTCACTATCTCCATACCCTGCCTCACCAGCAGGATATCCCAGCTCTCTACGTCGCTAACCCTCCAACTCTCCTTTTTTGCTATTTTCAAGGCATGGTTCCTCTGCCTCAACACCCTGCCGTAGTCCCTTAACAACTCTAAATATGCCGGTTTTATTCCTCTTATGACATCATCGATGAACCTCCTCCTCTGTTCCGGATTTCCTTTCACTAGAAAGACGTCATCAGGAACGAAGGCCACCGCTCTTATATTCTCAAATCTTTTCCTTCGCGTTTCTTCTCCTTTCCTTATGACTACCCTTCCTTCCCCCTCCACGTTTCCGGATACCCTTCCCTCGACCAACCCTTCGTCAGAACCGTTTCTTATCATCTCCTGTACATCCGCACCTTTCAGCGACCTCCCCTCTAATAAGAAAAAAATGGCCTCGAGAAGATTGGTCTTCCCGACGCCGTTTTCACCCAAGACGAGGTTCAAGCCTGGTCCGAGGTTTATCGTATATTCATCGTAATTCCTGAAGTTGTTCAGCCTTACTGTGACCAGCAATTCCTAGATCCTTATCGGCATTATTATATATATAAAATCCTCCTTGTCCTTTTCTTTTATAACCCCGGGTTTCAGAGACTCGTTTATCCCAATGACCACCACCTCCCCTTCTACCGAGTTAACTCCGTCCTCAAGAAACTTCCCGTTAAAGGCTATAGTCACGGCCTCCCCCTCGTAATCGATGGGGATTATCTCTCTTCCTTCACCAACGTCCTTTGACTCGCTGTTCAAAACCAGCTTTCCCGGCTCAACGTTTAATCTTATCGTGCTGTTGACAAGGGATGCTCTCTTCAGAGCGCTCAATAACTCGTCCTTGCGTACTTCCAGCGTCTTCTCCGTGTTCTCCGGTATAAACTGCTCATAACGAGGAAACTTACCGTCAATTAGTCTAATAGTGAAGGAGACATCCCCACTCTCAAACTTCAGTTGCCCTGCGCTCTCGTCCCTGTATATCTTAACCGCATCCTCCCCTCCCAATAGGCGGGTAAAATTCTGCATAGGGGTTGCAGGAACTATATAACTCCCTTTTTCCGCCAACTCAAAACCCTCTCTTATCTTCTTTACCGCAAGCCTGTAGCTGTCCGTACTCACCAGACTCACTTCGCTCTCCTTAAAGTCCATAAATATTCCGGTGAGCGTTGGCCTCTTTTCATCTCTGGAAGCCGCCTTTGATACCGCTTGCACGGAGCGGGCAAGAAGTAGGTTATCCATCCTCTCGACTACCGGTTTATTCACCTCCGGTGGGCTTGGAAAATCATCTATGGGCATTGTGAATATTTTAAAGACGTTGTTCTCACCGCTCACCTGCAACTCGTTTCCCGACATCTCCAATGCGAGTTTGTCTTCTCTTAGGTCTCGAAAGAGCTCGAAGAGTATCTTGTGATTTACCACGCAACTTCCTTCTTCCTCAACGTTTGCTCCGCAGAAGGTAATAGTCGACGATTCCAGATCCGTGGAGTAAAACCTCACCCTCTCTCCTTCGGCTCTTAACATAACACCCGAAAGAATAGGCATCACGCTTCTCGAACTCACGGAATGCTGCACATACTGCAGGCATTTAAGGAAATCGTCCCTTAAGACTTTAATCTTCATCATCTACGCCTCCTTATGATTACAAATAAACAATATTCAAACACATATTAGTAGTATTAAGAGCTGTTAAAGAGGTGGAAAAAAGAACGACGCTATTTATAAGCTCGCTTTTTATAAGCTGAGCCTGTGAATAAAGGTGTGAATAAGAGGTGATAGTATGTGAGGAAAGTGTTCTATAAAATCTCTCATGAAAATATTTAGACAATCCCCTCATCTTTCTCCACCTATTTTCAACATCTTTTCAACCGGTTGGTTATTTTCTGGACCATGTTGTATATATCTCTTTTTTCCTTCATCAACTCCCGTATCTTTTCTACCGAGTGTATGGCGGTGGAATGATGTCTACCTCCGAGGGCGTTGCTGATTACCGGCAGGGAAGCGTCGGTGAGCTCACGGCACAGATACATGCAAATCTGACGAGCGGTGACAAGTTGCCTCGAACGGTTAGGACTCTTCAGCTGCTCCACGGAGATGTTAAAACACTCCGCAGTAACGTTGATAATTTGCTCCACTGTTATGGTTGGTGAGGGTTCCTCGGGAAGGATGTCACGTAGGACCTCGGTAGCCAGTTCGACACTGATGGGTTGTCTTATAAGGCTGGAGTAGGCGACGACTCGGATAAGGGCCCCCTCGAGCTCACGGATGTTGGACTCGAAGCGGGAGGCAATGTAATAGATGACATCGTCCGGGACTTCCTTCTTATCAAGATCGACCTTCTTCTTAAGGATGGCTATGCGTGTTTCGAGGTCCGGCGGCTGTATGTCGGTTATCAGTCCCCACTCAAATCTGGAGATCAACCTGTCCTCGAGGTTGGGAATATCCTTTGGGGGACGGTCACTACTGAGGACGATCTGTTTGTTGTTGTTATGCAGGTCATTGAAGGTGTGAAAGAACTCCTCCTGCATCCTTTCCTTGTTGGCGAGGAACTGTATATCGTCCACGAGGAGCATGTCGTTTGACCTGTACTTCTTCTGAAAACTTGGGACCCTCTTATCGCGTATTGCGTCGATGTAGTCGTTGACGAACTTCTCCGTTGATACATAGGTGATCTTAAAGTTGGGGTATAACTTCTTTGTGTAATGTCCTATGGCGTTCATGAGATGGGTCTTTCCGAGACCGACACCGCCATATATGTATAGAGGGTTGTAAGATGTGGGGTTCTCAGAAACGGAAAGGGCCGCAGCGTGCGCAAAACGATTGCTGGGACCTATAACGAAGGTCTCAAAGGTAAACCTTGGATTCAGGTCGGATGTAGTGGTCTCTTCCTCCAGAAGGTTGACATCAAGGAATACCGGCTTCCTCCCCCCCTTTTTTCTGCGATCCTTAAAGGTGAGCCTTACGTCACTCACTCCCTCAAAAGTCTCCCTGACTACCTCCCGTATAAGGTTAAGATATCTTTTATCAACCCATTCCTTGGTGAAGATGTTGTTGGTGTAGAGGACCAAAGTATTCCCTTCGACTCCCTCGAGATTGATGTTCTTGATCCATATGGATGAGGAGTCGGGAATGCGCTTCTGTATTTTTTCCACACATTTATCCCACAGTTGGCCAGTCTTAGAGGTCATCGGATCATCCCCCGAGGTGGGTCATCGGACGCATCACAGGCGTATTCTATTATAGCGAAAGAATGCTCTGCAAGTATGATTTTCCGATATCTGAAAGGAATCTTTTTCCATCCGTGGACCGGGTGATGAGGCCTAGCCTCTCGAGTTTTACGAGCTCGCGGTGTGCGGTGCTGAGGCTGATTCCAAGCTCGCTAGCGACCTGAGAGGGGCCGACGGAATCCTCCTCCGTGAGAAGGAAGAGGATATTGTTCTGGCGGTGAGAGAGTTTTTCCACCAGACCGTCCATCCCGGTTTCGACATCGCCGGTTAGGCTTACGGAGATGTACGTGCCGCCGCCGGGTTGGCTGAAGACCTGAAGGTTGCCGCCAAGATCGGCGATTTCCTTCTCGGCCAGGTAAAAACCCAGACCAACCCCACGGATAACGGAGCGTTGCGCCTCGGTTGCGGTAGAGTAACCGGGCTCGAGGGCGAGGTCGAGGCGGCTTATACCTGGCCCGGTGTCGGATACATAGAACCTGTTCAGGGAGGGATCGACCACCACCGAGGCGGCACACGGCACCGCATGCACAAGGTTATCGATGAGTTCGCGAACGGCTGTCTCCGGCGGTTGTGGGTGGGAGACCTCGAGTGCGGACACGACAACATCCACGACCTTGTCACTGAAGGAACGGAAGTCCGTCGAGGATATCTCGTGGATCTTGAAACCTTCTCCGTCGGGAATCGCCACCCTCGTATGGGGAGGGCTGATGACCGGGTTCCTTTCCCACAGCCCCGCTGTCTCCACCTCTTTTCACCCCCTTTTTTCATGAGAGAGAAAAACCCTTGAAGATAAGGAAAAATCGCATGAAGCCAGGGAGACGGTGCCACTGCTGTGCACAAACGGTGCTCGTTAAAAGTGCTGGAACAACATCCTCACCCTTTCCTGTTGGTTTGCCCCTCAAGACCATAAAAACACAATGTTTATGCGCCAAATCAAAGTTTTCCACAGCCTTTTCAACACCTGTTGATAACTGACCGGACCCCCCTCGTCCATTGGAGCAAGAGAAATTATAACAGGGCCGATATGGGCCATTAAGGGGCATTTTTGACAACAATAAAAGAAGGCGAACGACGCCTCTGATTTCCCCGTTGCGTCAATAAAAAACCCACTCGAAAGCTCATTCGACGACTCAAAACAAAGCCTACTCGAAATACTCTGCTTCTCGCTATGCTTCTTCGTTGTGGTCCACGGCACCGACGCTCACCGTCTTGAAGAGCTTGCTCTGGGCGGAGTTTATCTCCCGGGTGAACCGAGCCTGGTCGAGCTTTCTGTGCTGCCTCCTGAACCTGCGCTTGGTGACCTCGTCCACCTTATCTCCAGCTTGCGCCTCTTGGGGGCATGCAGCCGGCCGGCAGTTGCGGCGCTCGGCGAGAGCAACTTCTTTCTCGAATCGTCTTTAAGGCTGATCTCGCCGAACTTCTACAAGGCAGCCAGGGTCTCGGGCGGGGCCGTCAGCCTCTTGCCGTAGGGGCAGTCCAGGACGGACCATATCTCGACCGAGGCCCTCTTCACCTCGGAGGTGTAGGCGGGCTTCCGGCCCCGAGGACCGTGGCCTAAGGGCCTTGAGGGAGCTTTACTGCCCCTCCCCTTCTCCGGCGGTGCCCCTCGCAGGGCCGTAGCGCATAGGAGCGGTTGTAGCCCGTGAGAACGCAGAACTCGTCCAGCATGCGGCCTTTTTCCTTCTTCGTGGCCTTCAAACCTTCTGGCTGCCTCTTGAGTGGTTCTCTTTCTGGTCATCAGATCGAATCTCGATTTCCACACCCCTCGGCCTATTCGCGCCCCGGGGGTTTTACGTGCTTCGTTTCGAGCAGATTTAATTTTTAAGGCAACGAATGCGTTTGGAGTAGATTAATTATGAGTCAACGCGATTTCTTGACACTTGGATGGGTCGCCGATATAATCTTCCTGCTTTAGTGGAGGAAAAGATGAAAAGGACCTATCAGCCGAATACCAGAAAAAGGAAAAAGAATCACGGGTTCCGGAAGAGGATGAGCACCCGTGCCGGTCGAGCTATACTGAAGAGGAGGAGGCTGAAAGGCAGAAAAAGGCTAAGCGCCTGAACGGATGGAGAGCCTGAAGAAAAGCCGCGACTTTAGAAGGGTGCTCGAGAACGGACGTCGTGAAAAACTGGAAAATATTGTCATTTTTGCGCTCCCCAACCAAGAGGGGCCGACGAGGGTGGGGATATCCGTGGCCAGAGGGATTAAGGGGAGCGTGAGAAGGAACAGGATAAAGAGGAGGATAAGGGAGGCGATCAGGAAGAACGCCTCCCTTTTACCACGGGGACTGGACATGGTCGTTCTAGCCAGCGAAAGATGTTACGACACGGAGTTCTCGGGAATCGAAAGAGATATAAGGGTATTCACTGAGAGATGGAAAAAAGGAATAGAAAAGGAAGATCAACGAAGATCGGGCTCCCGGCCAAAACTGTGATCTGGCTCATACAAGCCTACAGGCTTCTTATATCGAGCTGGACCCCTCCAAGGTGCAGATTTTATCCAACGTGTTCACAATATACTATGCAAGCGGTAAAGACCTACGGACCTGCGAAGGGCCTTATGATGGGAGTGCGACGAATCCTGCGCTGCCATCCTTTTAATCAAGGCGGATATGACCCCGTACCGGAGAGATAAACCATGATGAGTGCATTGTCCGAAATCTGGAACGGCATTGTATCCTTTTTTAATCTATTACTCCAGGCATTTTATAAGTTCAGCGGAAACTACGGCCTGGCCATCATCATCCTCACCGTCTTGGTCAAGCTGGTGTTGCTCCCGCTCACCATTAAACAGACAAGGTCCATGCTGGCTCTTCAAAAAATACAACCGGAGATAAAGAAGATCCAAGAGAAATACAAGGACGACAAGGAGCGCCTCTCCCAAGAGATGATGAAGTTCTATAGGGAGAACAAGATAAACCCGATGGGTGGGTGTCTTCCGCTGCTCCTCCAGTTACCCGTCTTTTTTGCGCTTTTCACGGTGCTGAGAAAGTACCTGCTGACACCGCCGTCAATTCTCATTGGGAACACATATTCGGTCTTCAAGGGGATGGACCTCTTGGGGGGAGCGGTGTATTCGGCACTTCCCGTGGTCAAGAAAGCCGGTTTCCTGTGGATGGGGAACCTCGCCGACACCACACGCATAGCGGACCCTTATTTTATACTCATCATCTTGCTTGCCGCATCCACTTGGTATTCACAAAAACAGGTAGTGACCGACCCGCGGCAAAAGAACATGATGATCATAATGCCTGTCTTCATTGCTTTTATCGGCTTTAGCCTTCCGGCTGGCGTGGCCCTTTACTGGGTTACCACCAACGTACTCCAGATATTGCAGCAATGGGGGATGGAGCTGTACGACAGGAAGTTCAAGAAAGAAGAGGAAGGGGCGCGTTTGCCCAAGAGACCCGAAGAAGCCAGAAGAGCGGAGGCCGCGAAAAAAAAGACGACCCAAAAAACAGCGGCCGTAAAGCCCGCAGGTCAAAAAGGAAAAGGAAAAACCCAGACGACGAACGTTGTAAAGGCAGCAGGAGGAGGAAAAAAGACGAAAACGGGAGAGGGAAAGGCAACTACGCGAGGCGCATCAGCCGGCTCCAAGCCTGGCACCAAGAAGACTTCTACGGGTAAGGCAGGGGGCTCGGGGGGGACACGAAAACGACGCCCAAAAACGCCACCCCCGGGTTCGAAAGGGAAGAGATGAGTGCGGAGTGAAGTCGGGAGAATGAAGGAGCTTTGGCCATGGAGTTTATGGAAAAAAGAAATCTTCCGAAGAGCATCGTGGTAGATATCGTGAATCTCATGAATCTGAGAACCAGAGTAACCTCGTGGGAGGACGATGAAGAGGTACACATCGACATTTGGGGGGAAGACCTCGGAATACTGATCGGCAAGGGAGGGACCACACTGCAAGCCCTTCAGGACCTGGTAACGGTCATAGCGCGGAAGAAAGGGCATGTCGATAGAAGGATAACCATTGATGTTGAGCGGTATAAAGAAAGAAAGCGGCAGAGGTTGAGAGAGTATGCTGAGAGGATGGCTGAAAAAGCGGCCAGCACGGGACGGCCGGTGAAGCTGGAGCCCATGAGCGCAAGGGAGAGAAAGATCGTGCACGATGCCCTGAAAGAGATTTCAGGCGTGGAAAGCTTTAGCGAGGGCGAGGAACCCCACAGAAGGGTGATAATAAGGCCGGCAAACACCGAATAGGGCATGATTAAGAAGGCGATATCATATAAGCCCCAATAGCACTGTTTCACGTGAAACAAAAACCAGGAAGCTTAGGCTGGGGAATCGAAACATCGAATAAATCCCACCGGTGATTTAAAAACCATAACATCATACCTGAATGGGGGCATGGAAAGACTTAGGCCTAACGTTCCATTGCCGGGCCCCCAGAGGCCTGAGTCGAAAGCTAAACCGGAACTTTATATTAATTTGCCAAAAGGGCTTGTCGTGGGGAATCAGGCAATGTACAACATGATTTGTTTCACGTGAAACTTGTGCAAGGACAAATAGGGAAGCAAATAGAAAAAGAGAAAAAAGAAAAAGATCGTGAAATTACCGAATGATGTTCTTGTCAAGGGATTTGGTCATGGGGCGAGGAGGAGGGCAAGGCCTTGTTGTTGCCTCGGTACTGATATGGGAACTGATTTCAAAGAGATCATTATGGAAGAGATCGAAGGAAACGAGAAAAAAGCCGTCGTGGATAAGGCGGATATGGTGTTCCAGTCCTTGAGGAAGGCCGCCGGAAGATTAAACATAGATATATCGCAAGAAAAATTGGATATGGCCTTAGCCTATCTTGAGGAGTTGATGCGTTGGAACAGGGCCTTCAATCTCGTTGGGAGGCGGCTCGATCTGGAGGGCATATTGACCTTGTTCATCGATTCTCTTACCCCACTTGCAGTGAGGGGTATTTCTTGGGAAGACGCTGAGGTGCTGGACATAGGAAGCGGCGCAGGGATGCCAGGCATACCTTTATACATATTCGGAGGACCATTCTCATTGACCATGCTCGAATCGCAAAGGAAGAAAATCACTTTTATAAGGCATATTTGTCAAAGGCTTGGGCTTGCCGGGGCCGGCGTGTACCCCGGCAGGCTGGAGGAAATGCGCAGAGAAGAGGATTTTATAAGCGGGTTTGATATCGGTCTGGCGAGGGCGGTAATGAATCCCGAGAAACTCGTAAGAATGGCCTCTCCGCTGGTAAGCGAGGGTGGAAAGCTGATATTGTTCCTTGGAAAGGGAGACGCGGAGACCCTCAGGCGCAACTCTCTCGATTGGGAGAGAAGGGGTTGGAAGCTCGAGGGCATAAAGTCTACGCGGCGTTTCGTGGGCAGGGAGAATTATCTTGCCATCCTACGCAAGGCCTCATGAAGAGGATGAGGGCGGAGAGAGGCGGTATGATGTTCAAGAAGGCGGCGGATAATATGTGTTAGCCCTGACGGGCTTTTATACGACAGATGTTCTATCGCGTGGCGAGAATTGTTTGGGGCAACGAGGGGCGGAGAGAAAGGAGGGCGCATAAGATTCGCTGGGCCTGGTAAGGAAGCGTGCAAGGGGTGAGGGCCATGCAAGAGGAGGAAATGACCTCGCAGGACGTTAGTAGGTCGGCAAAGGTGGTGGCCATTGCCAACCAGAAGGGAGGAGTGGGAAAAAGCACCACGGCCATCAATCTAGGGGCATATTTGGCGTTGGAGGGGAGGCGCGTACTTGTCGTCGACCTCGATCCTCAGAGCAATGCCACTAGCGGCCTTGGGGTTGGGCCGTGTCTGGACGGGCAACAAATATACGATGTGCTGGTGAACGAAGTGCCGCTGAGGGAAGTAATCGTCCCCACATCCACTCCAGGCTTAGACCTGGCACCATCATCGCTTCGCCTAGCGGGAGCGGAAGTCGAGCTCGTTTCGGTGCTCTCCAGGGAGAGCAGGCTGAAAAGGGGTATAGAGACAGTGAGGGGGGAATATGACATAATATTGATCGATTGCCCGCCATCCCTGGGGCTGCTCACGGTCAACGCTCTTGCGGCGGCCGATGAGGTTCTGATTCCCATACAATGTGAATATTATGCTCTCGAGGGCCTTGTGTTGTTGCTACGGACGATAGAGAAGATAAAAGTCTATCTTAATCCAGGACTCCGCATCGGCGGCATCCTCCTGACCATGCACGACCCGCGGACCAACATCTCCAAGCAAGTCATGGAGGAGGTGAGAAAACAGTATCCGAGGGAGACGTTTCGCACTGTGATTCCCAGGAATGTTCGCTTGAGCGAGGCGCCGAGTTACGGAAAACCCATCTCCGAGTACGATCCGACCTCCAAAGGAGCGCTGGCCTATCATGAGTTAGCGAAGGAAGTGATGTTGCATGGCTAAAAGAGGATTGGGGAAGGGGCTCGGGGCGTTGATATCTTCGAGTGCCGCGGGGGAACAACCGCGCTATGAGATGATACCGGTGGACAGCATCTCACCCAGCCCACTTCAGCCGAGGAAGAAGTTCAGGGAAGACAGCCTGGAAGAGCTAGCCGCGTCCCTGAAAGAGCATGGCGTTGTCCAGCCGGTGATCGTGAGACCCTCGGGAGCGGGGTATGAGCTTTTGGTCGGGGAAAGAAGATGGAGGGCCGCTCAGCTGGCGGGACTGCAGTCGATACCCGCGGTGATAAGGGAGGCCGAGCCATCGGAGTGCTTGCAGGTGGCGCTGGTAGAGAATCTACACCGCGATGATCTTAACGGCATAGAGGAAGCCACCGCTTACCGCCAGCTCATAGAGGAGTTCGGCATGACACAGGATGAGGTAGCGCAGAAAGTCGGCAAGTCTCGGTCAGCGGTGGCCAATGCGCTACGCTTACTTCAACTTCCAGTTGAGATTCAGGCTTCAGTGGTGGCCGAGGAAATCACAGCGGGCCATGCCCGCGCACTCCTGGCCCTGCAGGGCGACCCGTACCAGGGGGAACTTCTCAGGCGGATAATCGAGGAGGGCCTTTCCGTGCGCGAGACGGAGGAGTTGGTCCGGAGAAGGTTGAGCGGTGCCGGAGCAGAAAAGGGAAGGAGCAGGGAAAAGCCGAAACAACTGCAGCATTATGCGGAGCTGATCTCCGCCAGCCTCCAGGCCCGGGTAAAGGTGGTGCAAGGGAAGAGGAAGGGCAAGATCGTCATCGAGTTTAAAGGGGAAAAGGACCTGAAGAGGTTACTGAGAGAGATCGGCGTTCAGGTCGAGGAAACCCCCGCCGGTTAAGCGTATTTTTCCATCGCCAGCTCTACCAGGCGCTCCACCAGGCGGGTAAAGGATATGCCTGCCGCTTCCGCGGCCATTGGCAAGAGGCTTGACTCCGTCATCCCCGGGCTTATGTTCAATTCCAGGACCATGGGCACGCCCTCCTCGTCCACGATCATGTCCACCCTGGAGAGGTTCTGACATTCCAGGCAGCGGTGGGCCTTGAGGGCCACCTCTGTGGCCCTGCGAGCGGTTTCATCTGGGAGGCGTGCGGGGCAATAATAGTCGGTAGCCCCGAGGGTGTAACGGGATTCAAAATCGAAAAAGCCGCCGCGCGGGACTACCTCCACTATGGGCAGGACCTCAAGTTCGTCGTTGCCGAGGATGCTCACGGCGACTTCGGTGCCGGAGACGAATTTCTCCAGGAGGATCCGGTCGTCGTAATGGAGAGCCGAACGCACGGCCTCCGGCAGGTCCGCATCTTTTTCCACGACCCTTATCCCCAGCGCTGAGCCCTGGGCCACCGGTTTTACCACCAGGGGGTACCCTAATTTTTCTCCCGCCGTGGACAAGGCGGCCAGAGCGCCCATTTCCTCGAAGGTTGCCTCGCTGAGCACGAAGAAGGGCGGTGTGGGGATGCCATTTCGGATGAAGACCTCCTTGGAAAGGGCTTTGTTGAAACCCATGGCACTGGAAAAGACCCCCGGGCCCGTATATGGGATGCCCAGGATTTCCAGCAGTTCCTGCACCGTCCCGTCTTCGCCGAACTTTCCGTGGAGGGCGATGTACACGAGGTCCAGACGTGCTTTTTTCAGGTTGGGGACCAGGCTTTCGTCCATGTCGAAATCCACTACGTCATGCCCAAGTTCCTGGAGAGCCCGCGAAACCCTCCTCCCGGAGCGCAAGGAGATGTCCCGTTCCAGGGACCTTCCCCCCATGAGAACACCTATGCGCATCGTCCTTAACCCCCTATTCCTTCGTGCGGGATCTGCCGCTCGCTTTTCCCTCCATGCCGAGGGCTTTGGCCAGAGCGACCTCCCGCTTTACCACCTTTGACAGACGCTTGATGCCCTCCCAGACCATATCCGGTTCAGGGTAGCTGAAGTTAAGCCGCATGCTGTTCTCGCCCCCTTCATAGGGGAAAAAGCCTCTGCCGGGGACGTAAGCCACTTTGGCGTCGATGGCCGATGCCAGCATGTCGGAGGTCTTTATGAACTCCGGAAGGGTGACCCACAGGAAGAGGCCTCCCTGGGGTCTCGTCCAGGACGCGATTCCGGAGAGGAATTCCTCCATGGCCTCCAGCATGACATTCCTCCGCTCCCGGTAAATCTCCACCAGTTGCCTGACCTGACCCCTCCAGTCCTGGCTGGCGAAATAAAGGTGAGCGATCCGCTGGGTGAAGGACGAGGTGCATAGATCCGCCGACTGTTTTGCCAGGAGGAGTTTCTCCAGGACAGGATGAGGGGCGGCCACCCACCCTATACGCATGCCCGCGGAGAATATCTTGGAAAGGGTCCCCAAGTAAATCACCCGACTCTCATCCAGGCTGCGAAGAGTCGGGCAAGGCTCACCCTCGAAGCGAAGCAACCCGTAAGGATTGTCCTCCACCACAAGGCAATCGAAAGCCTCCGCCAGCTGCAGGAGGCCGTAACGCCTCTCGGTACTCATGGTGACACCTGCGGGGTTATGGAAGTTGGGCACGGTATAAATGAACTTTACCTTGCGGCCTTGCACGGAAAGACCCTCGAGGGTCTCCTTAAGGCGGTCGAGGAGTATCCCCTCCTCGTCGACAGGTATGGCGTGGATGCGAGGCTGATAGCTGAGGAAGCTGTTTAGCGCCCCTACATAGCTTGGGGCTTCGGTGACGATGTCGTCGCCGGGATTTATGAATATTTTGGAAATTATTTCCAAGCCTTGCTGAGCGCCGTTGGTGACGATGATGTCCTCAGGAAGGCAGGGGGTACCTTCCTCGCGCATGATTTCGACCAGGCTTCTCTTAAGGGGGGCGTATCCGTCCGTCGGTCCGTATTGTAAGGCCGCAGCGCAATCATCCCGCAGGATCTCCTCTACCAGACCCAGTATCATGTCGGGATTCATGGCCTGAGTGTAGGGTAGGCCTCCGGCGAGGGAGATGATATCCCGGCGGGCGGTGACGGCCAGGAGGTCGCGGATCTCGGAGGAGAGCATGCTGGAGGTGCGGTGAGCGTACTTGTCACCGAAAGGATCCAGCACGAACCTCTTCGACATGGCCGCATCACCCCTCGAACGCGGGCGGGCAACGCCGTATGTCCTGTAGTATACAGCACCTCCACCAGGGAGGCGGATATGATGAAAGGGGCTCCGGGAGAAAGGAAGCGGGGGCAGGCTCCCGACATGGCCGCATCACCCCTCGAACGCGGGCGGGCAACGCCGGCGGTTGGTGGCGGTCGATGTCCTGGCCGGAAAGACCGGGGCAGGTAGATAACGAGGGTATGGCGCCATGGAGGAACGGCTTAATTTCCGGGATTTCCGGGGGGCGGGCCTTCAAGGGCGTGGCGCGTGGAGACGATAAATATTAGGCTTGAGGCACAGGCGTGGACGACTTAAGCCTGCGCGCACACGAATAGACGGACCGAGAAAAATGACGTCATGCCGATATATATCTGGAAATCGGTGGGGCGATGAACGAAAGCGCGCATAGGGAACAGGAAGAGGCACGGGGGAACTCCGGAAGGGAGGATCTGGGCTTCGACCTTCTCCTGCGGTATCTCGGCTCACAATTCGGCCTCGATTTCAAGCAGTACAAGCCAAATTATCTGCGGCGGCGAATCGGCGTGCGCATGAGAGCCACCGGTTGCAGCGACTACCTTCACTACCGCCAGTACGTGCGCCAACACCCCGAGGAGTACAAGCGCCTGATAAACGACCTGACCATCAACGTCACGGAATTCTTCCGCGATCCGGACGTCTTCGAGGCCTTGCGCTCCTGGGTCATACCCGAGATATTCGATTATAAAGGAAGGATAGGATCATATAACCTGAGGGTGTGGAGCGCCGGATGCGCCACCGGAGAGGAGCCCTATTCTCTTTCCATATTATTCCATGATGCCATAAGGGAAAGGGGCCTCAGCACGTCATGGATATTGCGCATCACAGCCACCGACCTGGACGACGAGGCTTTGAGAATAGCCAAGGAAGGCTATTACGAGAACGTCAGGCTGCTTCCGGGCATGGAGCTGGACAGGTACTTCCATCGGGAAGGTAAGGGCTACCGCGTGAAGGAGGAGATAAAAAGGCCGGTCCGCTTCGTCTTGCTGGACCTTATGCGCAGGCCGCCCCTGCGCCACCTGGACCTCGTACTATGCCGCAACGTACTCATATATTTCGAACGGGAGAAGCAGGTGAAAATACTGGACATCTTCGCTCAATGCCTTCGATCCGGCGGCTTCCTGGTCCTTGGCAAGAGCGAGACCATCGCGGGTTCGGAGGGATCGAGTTTCAAGCCCTGGCGAAGAAAAGAGAGGATCTATGTCCGGGTTTAAAGCCCTGGTATCGGTGCGCCCGCCTTCCGTGCATGGTGCCGGGTAGGGGCGCTACGGCCAAGCCGGAGGGCAGAGGCAAGGAGGCCTTTCGGGGACCGGAAAGCGAGGAAGATGAGGAAATGACCGCGCCCCGGAAGGAAGGACCGCAGGCTGAATATAAAACTATTATGAACGGTTGCCGATTATGCCAGTGGCGGAATGGCCGGAGGATCTGTCGTGCCCGGGAAGCAGCCGTGATAGCCCGGGTCCCGGCAGCGAGGATGGAGGGAAGGGCGCATGGACAAGGCGGCCGCGACCGTTGACGGCGGAAGGTTCAGGATGAGCACCAGGCGGGCAGCCTTCACCGCGGGCATTGTCTTTACGGCCCTGGCTCTAGCGGCTTGTCTCCTGGGGACGGTGATCCTGTCCGCTGGGGCATCCAGGGCGGATCGTGCCGCCGAGGCCGGGGAACTGGACGCCGCCAGGAAGGATGCGAAGTCCGCGTCGGGCCTTCTGCGTGTGGCGTGGGGGTTTTTCGTGGCCTTGTTGGTGGCGGAAGCGGTCCTGGCCGCCGCGTGGATCACCTTGATCTACAGGTGGATAACCGGAACGGTGAAGGAGATGACTTGGCAGATACAGCAGGTTTCCGCAGGCGACGGAGACCTCACCCGTCGGGTGGTGGTGCGCGACCGGAGAGTGTTCGGAAGTCTCGCCGACAGCATTAACGCCATGATCGGGGCCCTGCAGGGATCGGTGGCCGAGATAAGCCGCATCGCCTCCGACCTCAACAGCAGCGCTGAGCAGATGTCGGCGGTAATACAACAGATGAACGCTTCCAGCCAGGATATCTCCAACACCATCGCCCACATCGCTAAAGGCGGGGAGGAGCAGGCCAGAAGGGTGCTGGAGACCTCGCACTCCATGGAGCTTATGAACACCTCCATCCAGGAAATGGCGGAGAAGGCCGACCTCTCGAACCAGGCCGCCATGGAGGCCATAGAGATCGCCCAGAGAGGAGCCGAGGCGGCGGTGGAAACGGCCACGGCCATGGATGTGATCCGTGAAGCAGCCGAGGCGGTGGTGGAAGCGAGTGCCGGGCTCGAGGAACGGTTCATGCAGATCGGCATTATCGTGGACGTCATCACCTCCGTGGCCGACCAGACCAACCTTCTGGCCCTCAACGCGGCCATCGAGGCGGCCCGCGCCGGAGAGCAGGGTCGAGGCTTCGCGGTGGTGGCCGAGGAGGTCCGCAACCTTGCGGAGAACTCCCGTAAGTCAGCGGAGCAGATTGCCAACCTCATAAGGGAGATAGAGAGCGGCGTGAACCGCATGAGGACAAGCATCGACTCGGCCATCGAGCAGGTCAAGGGCGGGACCGAGGTAGTGGAGAAGGCGGGCAAGGCCCTGCAGGAGATAGCGGTGACTATACAGACGACATCGCGCTATGCCAACGAGATAGCGGAAATAACCAGGCGACAGGTGAAGGAGAACGAGGAGGCCCTGAAGGCCATCACGGAGATTGCCAGCATCGCCGACGAGACAGCTGCCTCCTCCGAGGAGGCCTCCGCTACGGTGGAGGAACAGACGGCTTCCATGCAGGAGATGGCGGCGGCCGCGGCCGAGCTGGCGGCCATGGCGGAGAAGCTCAACCAGCTGGTGGGCGGCTTCAAGGTCTGAGGCAGGAGGGGTGGGGAAAAAATGGATTCTCGTGAAGCGGAGATAAAGAAAGCCGCGGAGAGCATCGCCAGGTTCGTGGCCATCACCTCGGCCATCGTCTTTCCCCTGGGGATCGCGCTGAACATCGGGATCGCCTACGCCGCCGCCAAGCTTTCCTGGAACCCCGCCCTGGTAGGCCTCCTGTTCGGCTCCATCACCATCACGTTGACCATGTCCGCGGCTGCCGCGTATGTGATTCCCGTATATCTCCTACCCGTCCGCAACCTGCGGCGGATACTGGATCGGCTCAGGGAGGGCGACTTCACGGTTCACGCCGATGAGGAAAGAAGCGGGCTTTTGCGCGGCTTCGCCATGGCCCTCAACGACCTGGCGGATTCCATGCGCGAGATGTTGAGGGAACAGGCGGAGACGGCGGACCAGCTCACCTCGGCAAGTGAGATGATGGCGGGTGTGTCCCGGGAGACCACCGAGACGGCACAGGAAACGGCAAACACGGTCTCCCAGCTGGCGCGGGGTGCGGAAGAGCAGGTCAACGCCATCATGCAGGCCCAGAACACGGTAAGCGAGATAGTCAGCGAGATCTCCAGGGTGGCGGAGAGCTCCCAGGAGGCCGATCACTTCAGCCAGCAGGCGCGGGACACGGTCGCCAAGGGCGTGCTGGCCGTGCAGCGGGCAACGGAGAAGATGCAGCAGATAAAGGCCACCGTCGACGCCTCGGCGGACGCGGTAAGGGAGCTGGGGGAGCACTCCACACAGATCGGACTCATCGTGGACGTCATCACCTCCATCGCCGACCAGACCAACCTTCTGGCCCTCAACGCGGCCATCGAGGCGGCCCGCGCCGGAGAGCAGGGCCGGGGCTTCGCGGTGGTGGCCGGGGAGGTGCGCAACCTGGCCGAGGGGTCGGCCAAGGCGGCTTCCCAGATTGCCAACCTGGTGAGGGAGATACAGCGGGGGATCGACCGCACCATCCAAGGGATGGAGGGCGGGACCCTGGTGGCCGACGAGGGGAACATGGTGGTCGGCGAGGCCAGGGAGATGCTCAGGGAGATCGACGAGGCCTCGAAGGCCATCGCCGAGAAGGTGTCCGCCATCTATGAAGCCACACAACAGATATTCGAGAAGAGCGGAAAGGTCGTGGAGGCCATGAGCTCCATCGCCGGGATCTCGGAGGAATCCGCGGCCTCCACCCAGGAAGTGTCCGCTTCCATCCAGGAACAGACTGCGGCCATGGAGGAAGTAACCGCTGCCGCTCAGGAGTTGGAAGAAATAGCCAACAGACTTCGGTCCATGCACCGGCGGTTCAGGCTTTGAGCGACAGGCTTCATTGAGGGCCGCAGCCGGTTGGGATATAGTGAGTTTAGGGCCGGAGCGGTCCAGGCGGGAGGAGATGGAGATGGCTGAGGAAGCGAGGGCGGCCGAGGAGATGCAGCTGGTGGTCTTCGGCCTGGGAAGGGAGGAGTTCGCCGTAGAGGTGACCCAGGTCAGGGAGATCATCCGCATGGAGGAGATCACGCGGATGCCCAAGAGCCCCCACTTCGTGGAGGGGATTATCAACCTCCGCGGGCAGATCATCGCCGTCATAGACCTGGCCAAGCGGTTGAACATCCCCTCCGGGGAAAGGGGCCCCGAGACGAGGATCATAGTGGTGGAAGCCGGGGAGGTCAAGGTGGGCATGATAGTGGACTCGGTCTCCGAGGTGTTGCGGGTGAGCTCCGAGGCCGTGGAGCCCAACCCCTCGCTGGCCTCCGACGTCTCCGCCGCCTTCCTCCAGGGGGTGGTGAAACACGACAATCGCCTCATCATCCTTCTCGACCTCACCAAGATACTTTCCCTGGAGGAGATGGCGGGACTTGGGTTTTAGGAAAGAAGAGGCACCTTTCGATATATATAGGCGGAGACGAAAGACGGACCCCGGCCGGTAGGGGACCTGGGGCGGGGCGTCAAAGGCTACGTCAGAAACATCACGAGCACGGGAGCTGAGAGGTATGGCCGAGAAGAGAGCGAGTACCGGAAACTCCGATAAGCCTAAAGGAAAGGAGGGGAGGATGGCGCCGACCGTTCTGATCGTCGACGACGCCCTTTTTATGCGCATGATGATCAGGGATATCCTGTCCAAGGACGGCTTTGAGGTGATCGGAGAAGCCGAGAACGGCGTGGAGGCGGTGGAGCGGTACAAGGAAATGCGGCCGGACCTGGTGACCATGGATATCGTCATGCCTGAGATGGACGGCATCGAGGCGGTCAGGCAGATCATGAAGATAGACCCCAACGCCAAGATACTGATGTGCAGCGCCATGGGCCAGCAACCGCTGGTGGTGGAGGCGCTTGAGGCGGGGGCAAAGGACTTCATCATCAAACCCTTCCAGCCTTCGAAAGTCATCGAGGCGGTCGAGAAAGCGCTCAAGAGCTGAGCGTTTCTCCCCTGAAGGGGAGGAGGTGAACTTTTTGCCCCGCAAGATCAGGGTGCTGATAGTCGACGATTCCGCTTTAGTGCGCAAGCTTCTGAAGGACATCATAAGCGGCGATCCGGACATGGAAGTGGCTGGCCTGGCCACGAACGGGGTGGAAGCCATCCGGGCAGTTGCCGAGCTCAAACCCGACGTCATGACCATGGACATCCACATGCCCGAGATGGACGGCCTCACGGCCCTGGAATACATCATGCGAAAGATGCCCCTCCCCGTGGTGATGCTCAGCGCCATGGCTCAAAGAGGGGCGGCGGCCACCCTGAAAGCCCTGGAACTAGGGGCAGTGGACTTCATCGCCAAGCCCTCTCACTACCCCTCGGCGGTAAAGGAGGTCCGCGAGGAGGTGATTCTCAAGATAAAGACTGCCTTTCACGCCCGGGACAGGGTGAAAGCGGGTTACCCGAAGCATAAGGAGAGGAGGAAGACCCTTCCGGCCGTGAAGCCCGGAAGGCGAGAGAAGCTCGTGGTCATCGGAGCCTCGGCGGGCGGACCTCGTGCACTTGCGGAGATCCTGCCCATGTTCCCCAGGGACATGCCGGCGGCCATGCTCATCGTCCAGCACATGCCGGGCGTCTTCACGCGCTCCTTCGCCGCCAGGCTCAACACCCTTTCGGAGCTCCCGGTTCGGGAGGCGGAGGACGGCGAAGAGATCAAGCCGGGCACGGTTCTCGTGGCCCCCGGGGGAAAGGACCTCATCGTGAGCCCGGATCGCAGCGGCTTGGGGAGGGTGGAGCTCATGGATTCCGCCAACCGCGCCGGCGCCACCCCCCGTATCGACACCACGATGATAACCGCAGCGGAGACCTTCGGCCCGCGGACCATAGGGGTGATAATGACCGGCATGGGGTCGGACGGAGCGAGGGGAATGGAGAGGATAAAGAAGAACCAAGGCATCACCATAGCCCAGGATGAGGCCAGTTGCCTGGTGTTCGGCATGCCCAAGGTGGCCATCGACAGAGGCTTCGTGGACTGGGTGGTCTCCCTGGAGAAGATACCGGAGAAGGTCTTGGAGCTTTTGCAACTTACCGAATAGGCCCTCTCGAGGTGACGGCCCATGGACATGGACGTGTCCCAGTACAAGGAATTGTTCATCAATGAGGCCCAGGAACACCTCGAGGCCCTGAATCAGGCCATGGTGGAACTGGAGAAGGACCCGGGGAACCCCGACGTCCTCACGGAGATATTCCGTTCCGCGCATACGCTTAAAGGCATGTCGGCCACCATGGGTTTCGACCAGCTGACCGAGCTGACCCACGAGATGGAAAACGTCCTTGACGGGCTGCGCAGCGGGGACATCGAGGCGAGCACGGAGATCGTGGACCTCCTTTTCGGCTGCCTTGACCTCCTGGGTTCCATAGTGGCGGCCATAGCGGAGGAAAGCGGCCGGACAGTGGACACCCAGCCCGTAATCCAGGCTTTGCGGGAGGCTTATGGAGGAGGCAAGCCCCCCTACGAGGTCGCGGTCCGGCGCGAGGGCCCGGTTGGGGCCCTCAGGCCCACCATCACGAGAGGGGAAAAGGAGGAAGAGGGCACGGCCCCCGAGGAAAAGAAGGCGGAGACGCCCGCCGGAAAGGAGAGGGAGGTCCGCCTGCGGGTCACCCTGGACAGGGACTGCGCCCTTAAGTCCGTCAGGGTGTTCATGGTCTTCAAGAAGCTTTCCAGAGTGGGGAAGATAACAGGGTCACAACCCTCCATGGAGGACCTGGAGGACGAGAAATTTGAGCGCTCCTTCGACGTAAGCCTCATCACGACGGAAAGCGAGGATAGTCTCCGCCGCGATCTGATGACCATTGCCGAGGTCTCAGACGTGGAGTTCCTCGCCGTCGGGGAGGAGGTGGCGCCCGTGGTCATGGAAGGGGAGACACGGGAGGGCCCCGAAGCCGCGGCCCCGGGATCGGGGACGGAGTTCGACCGCCCGGGAGTGGGCGCCCCGGTGCGCACCCAGAGTGTGAGGGTAAACATCGCCAGGCTGGACAACCTCATGAACCTCATCGGCGAGCTGGTGATCAACCGGACTCGCCTCCAGGAGATAGCCTCTTCTTACAACATCCCGGAACTGAAGGAGGCCCTGGCCCAGACGGCGCGCCTTACCGCCGATCTGCAGGACGAGGTGATGAAGACGCGCATGGTCCCCGTGGACCACGTCTTCAACCGCTTTCCGCGCATGGTGCGTGACCTGGCCAAGAGCCGCGGCAAGGAGATCGATTTCACCATGGAGGGAAGGGATATCGAACTGGACCGAACCATACTTGACGAGATAAGCGATCCCCTCATGCATCTCCTACGCAATGCCGTGGACCACGGAATCGACAGCCCGGAAGAAAGGGAAGCGCGGGGCAAGCCAAGGAGGGGCAGCATCAGGCTGGCCGCCAGAAGGGATCGCAACTACGTCTCCATAGAGGTGACCGACGACGGGCAAGGAGTCGACGAACGCAAGGTGTACGAGGCGGCGGTGCGGGCAGGGCTGGTCTCCCCAGAGGAGAAGAAGAGCCTCAGCGACGAGGAGCTGCTCCGCCTCTTGACCACTCCAGGTTTTTCCACCGCCCAGGAGGTGAGCGGGATCTCGGGGCGGGGGGTGGGCTTGGACGTGGTGCGCAGCAAAGTAGAGTCGTTGGGCGGGATGCTGGTGATGCAGACCAGCAAGGGGGAGGGGACGACCTTCGCCATGAAGCTGCCTCTGACCCTGGCCATAATCCAGGCCCTGCTGGTCAAGGTGCAGGGCGAGACCTACGCCATCCCACTGGGGACGGTCTCGGAGACGGCGGTGATTTCTTCCCACGAGATAAGATACGTCTCCAACCAGGAGGTGATCTTCCTGCGCAACGAGACCCTCCCCCTCCTGAGGCTGGCCAGTTGCCTGGGGTTGCCGGAGGACGACGGCCGCGGGACCTTCCCCGTTGTGGTGGTGGAGGTGTCCCCCCGCACGGTGGCCATAGCCGTTGACGAGCTGCTCGGTCAGCAGGAGATCGTCATAACCAGCCTGGACAGGTTCCTGAAGGGGATACGGGGTTTCGGCGGCGCCACCATCCTGGGGACGGGAGAGGTGGCGCTCATACTGGACATACCGAGCCTGATATCCTGATAATACAAGGACGTTGGGCACGAGGACCGGGAAAGGAGGAGTCATGGCCGAGAGGAAAGGGCTCACCCCTCTCCAGCTGGACGCTTTGAGGGAGGTGGGAAATATAGGATCCGGAAACGCTGCGGTAGCCCTTTCCACCATGGTGGACAAGAAAGTGATGCTCAGCGTGCCACGCGCTTCCCTGGTCCCGCTGGTCAAGGTCTCCGACCTGGTGGGCGGGGCGGAGACTCCGGTGGTGGGGATCTATCTACACATCAGCGGGGACGCATCGGGAAGCATGCTCCTCCTGCTCGAGGAGAAGAGCGCGCGGGAGCTCGCCCACCTCATGGTCTCCGGCATGGAGGGCGGCGAACTCACGGTGGTGGAGCAATCCGCGCTCCAGGAGACGGGAAGCATCCTGGCGGGGTCCTATCTCAATGCCCTCTCGCAGATGACCGGCATCCTCCTCAAGCCTTCGGTTCCCGGCTTCGCCATGGACATGGCGGGGGCCATCATCGATTTCATCCTGGTGGAGATAAGCCAGTCCGAGGACTACGTCCTGGTCATCGAGACGGAGTTTGACGTTCTGCAGCACAAGATAAGGGGGCACCTGATCCTCTTCCCGGACCTGGGGTCCCTGGATATAATCCTGGGAAGGCTTGGAGTGACTACGGATTGATGGAAGAAACCCTGACCGAGCAAGTGGTGAACGTGGGGGTGGCCGAATACTACGTGACCCACAACCCCCACGTTCTGGCCAGCTACGGGCTGGGGAGCTGCGTGGGCGTGGCCCTTTACGACGAGCGGAAAAAGATCGGCGGCCTGGCCCACATCATGCTTCCCGATTCCAAGGCCATAAGCAGGCCGGGTAAGCCGGGACGCTACGCCGACACCGCCATCAGGGCCATGGTGGAGGAGATGGAAAAACTGGGCTCCCGCCGAAGGGACATCAAGGCCAAGATCGCCGGCGGTGCCTGTATGTTCACCATTCCCGGTGCCACCAATCCCAAGAACGTCCCCGGCCCAGCCATCGGCATGCAGATAGGGGAGAGGAACGTGGAGGCGACAAAGAGGGCCTTACGGGAATTGAACATCCCTCTGGTGGCGGAGGATACCGGAGGGAATTACGGTCGGACCATGCGTTTCAACGTATCCGACGGCAGGGTGGTGATAAGCTCCATCAGGCACGGGACCAGGGAGCTCTGAGGCGGCCATGAAGGGAGAAGGAGTGGAGGTATCACGGGAAGCCATCGCCACCCTGGCGGCGCAGGCAGCCTGCCAGGTGCCGGGCGTGGTATCCTGCTACCGCAGCCCCGTGGACAGCCTGGCCTCAAGGGTGAAACGGGAATTCGTGCACAAAGGCATCAAGGTGGAGAACGTGGAGGGAGCCTACCGCCTGGGCGTCCATCTCAGGGTGGAATACGGCGTCAACCTTCCTTCGCTAGCGCGTGAGGTGAGGAATAAGGTTCGTGAATACCTGGAAGGCCTCACCGACGTGAAGGTCGAGGAAGTGGAAGTGATAATCGAGGACATCGAGCCTCCCGCCACCTGATATGCGGCACTTGCTCGCCGCAGGCCCGCCTTGGGAGACTCCTCCGTTGCCCGAGGCGGATGTCGGCTCTGGCGAGGCGAGGTCAGGAATTTCCGCCTTCTTCCTCCGGGGGGCTGAAGTAATCGGCGAGGGCTCTCGCCAGAGCCGGGCCCAGGCCCGGGGGGATCTCCCTCCTGGGAGGCCACTCCACCACGACACAGGGCATGCGCGTCTCCCTCAGCAAGGGATAGCTCCGTGGGGCGGGAGGCGATACGGGAAGGCCGAGCCCTTTCTCCAAGCCGCAGGCCACCAGCTCCGCGAGGCGCCTGCCGCGGGGCGAAAGATACTGCCCGCTTCCGAAGAAGAAGACGTGGAAGCGATCGGTGTCGCCGGGCCGGAATCCGAGGACCGCATCCGCTCCTTCCTGATTGGCCTTGAGGGCACGCCGGCTCTCCGAGTCGGGCGATTCGGGCCCCCCGGTATATATGGAAATTATTCCCATTCTTTTGAGGGCCTCGGAGGCGCTGCGTAAAACCTCCACGAGTTCGGGTTGTCCCGGATCGAGGTCCAAGACCACCAGGCGCTCCTTCAGGCCGCGGTCCTCCCCGTCCCTCAGGGTCTCATGGACCACGGCTACGCTGGTCTCCTTCATGCCGTGCTTCAACCTGAGGAGGCAGGAGATCGTGGAGGTTCCGGCAATGCCGTCGACCGGGAGTCCCATGTCGTGCTGGAAGGCCCGCAGGGCCTTGTCGGTCTCCTGGCCGAAGATCCCGTCCTCGCGGCCGGCGTTGAAGCCAAGGCGATTTAGATAGGCCTGGAGCTCCCTGACGTCATCGCCGCGGAAAGGGGGCACTCGAAGGTAGAGAAAGCGGTCGCCGAGCCGGAAAGAAGCCTCCACCAGCTCCCGCCAGGTGACCTCGTCCACGCGGCCGTCCGGACGCAGCCCCCGGGCGGCCTGGAATTCGCGTATCGCCGCCTCCGTGGCCTCCCCGAAGGAGGACTCCCGCATCTCGATCTCCATGCCCGGCGGTGAGTATCCCAGCTCGTGCAGTCTTTTCTGGACATCGGCCACAGGGAGGCCGCGATCTCCGCGAGAGATGAGCTGCACCCCTCATTCCCCCTCGTGAACGGGAAGGGTGAACTTGAACGCGGATCCCTTCCCCGGCTCGCTTTCCACCCAGATGCGACCTCCATGGCTTTCCACGATGCCTTTGGATATCACCAGCCCCAAACCGAGGCCTCCGGCCGATCGCGTGGAATCGGTCTCTACTTGGTAAAACATGGTAAAAAGCTTCTTCTGTTCGTGAAGGGGTATTCCGGGCCCGGTGTCCCGGACCTCGAACTCCACCATGCCCTCCTCCGCCGAGCGGCGAGCCGAGACCTCGACCGTCCCTCCCGGAGGAGTGAACTTTATGGCGTTGCCGATGAGGTTCTCCAGCACCTGATGGACCCTCCATACGTCGACGCTTACCGGCGGGAGCCCTTCCTCCACGGAGGATATGAGCTCCAGGCCGCTCTCCGCGGCCTGGTTGCCGTATTCCGAAACGGCGTTGGCGATCAGCCCCTCGACGGGAGCGGGCCACTTCTTGCCCACAAGGCGTCCTTCCTCCAGCCTTGTGATGTCCAGGAGGTCGTTGATGATCTTGGTCATCTGGTCCGCGCGGGAATTGATGATCTTTATCTTGTCCATCTGGAAGGGGGTGAGTTCCCCCAGCTCTCCGAACTGGAAGGCATCCGCGTATCCCTTGATGATGGAGAGCGGGGTTCGCAACTCGTGTGAGGCGATGGCTATGAAGTCGGATTTCATCTTGTCCAACACCGAAAGCTCCTCGTACGCCCTTTCCAGGTCCTGGTGGCTCTGCTCCACCATGGCTTCCAGGCGCCGGCGCTCACTGAGGTCGTGAGCGATGCCCACGATTCCCACCATGTTTCCTCCGCGGAAGACGGGTGCCGAGCTTATCTGCACCGGGAGTGCGGTCCCATCGGCCCGGCGCAACGAGGTCTCGAAGAAGACCTTCTCTCCCCTGCGCCGCCTCTCCATCATCCGCTCCACCTTGTTCACCTCTTCCGGGACCACGACCTCGCGGGGCTCCCTGCTCATCAACTCGTCGGGATGGCTGAGGCCCAGCATGTCCAGGAAGGCCTGGTTGCAGAAGGTGAAGCGGCCCTCGGCGTCCATGGCGTAAAAGCCGTCGTTGAGGCTCTCTATGAGCAGGTTGAGGTAATCGGTGGTCTCGGCAAGCCGCCGCTCCAGACGTACATATTCGCTCACTTCCTCGAAGAGAAGGAGCGCCTCGCGCACGTTGCCCTGTTCGTCCAGCAGGGGATGCAGGCGGACGCGGTGGAAATGGTCCGTGCCTCCCACCTCCTGGTGCACCCTCGGCTGCTCGAACGAGCGCCCCTCCACCAGGACCCGGCGCAAGATGTGCTTCCAGTCGGCACGGAATTCCTGAGGCATGATGTCCAGTGCCGGGAGGCCCTGTAGGTCCTGGGGGTCGACGCCCAGAGCCTCGCTCACCCATTCCTGCATGGGCCGGTTGCAGCGCAGGACTCTGAAGTTGCGGTCCAGCACGGCGATCTTCACCGGAACGCTTTCGAAGAGCCCCGCCTCGCGTTCCGATACCTCCCGGAGGGCTGCCTTTTCCCGCGCCTCGGCGGTGATGTCCTCCACGAGCACCAGCAGAAGCTCGCCCCCCTGCGCTTCCGGCGAAGCCGCGTGAGCGGGGCTTATTCGCACCCGGCACACCCCGGAGCGGTCTTCCAGGAAGTAGGGCTCGAAATCGCGGTCCAGCGTCCCTCCCTGTTTGCGCGCCTTCCCCAGGTAGAGGGGCCAGCTGCCGAAGAAGGGGGGAAGGAAGGACTCGCCGATGCTCATGCCGGGCTCAAGGTCGCGGTCGCTTCCCGCGGAGCGCGCCAGGTCGCGAGCCGCCGGGTTGGCTCCCAGGATGCGCCCGCTCCCCTCCACAAGCACGGCGGGTATGGGCAAAAGGGAAAGGAAGGCCTCCCACCGGGTGGCGGAAGGTTGTGAGGGGCGGTTTCGCCGGGCGGGCGACTTGAGGAGAAGGGAGGCGGAGAGAGGAAGAGAGGCCAGGGTCAGGGCGGCGAAGACCACCCCCGCTCTCCTCTCGCCCGCCGCCGTGAAGGCCAGGCAGAGCAGGGCCAGGGGTACGGGAGCGCATACGCCGAGCAGGATGAGGCTAGCGCGCCTGCTCATCCCCCTCACCTCCCTCCCGGCGCGTGCCGCGAAGCTCGCCCCATATCCAGTTCCAGTACCGGGCTACGGTAGGCAAGGCGAAGGAGATGGCGATGGTCATGGGGAATGAGGCCACCGCCAGTTTTATCGCCAGAGCGGTACGGGGGTCGGGTTCGGGGAGCCCCCAGGCCTTGAGCAACAGGAGTACCCATGCGACGGGCAGGGGGAGGAGGAAGAAAAACACCGCCAGCCCGAAAAACCGGTAGTAGGGAGGCATCTCGAGAGCCTCTCCCAGACGCCTGCTGAGGGCCATGAGGAGCAGCAGCATGGTCCCCACCGAGAGGGGTCCGAGTATATAGAGAGACGAGGAAAGGTAGATCATCTTCCCAACATCAGGCGATAAGCCCTGTAGACCACCACGAAGAGGCATGCGCCCGCCAGCGCCGGCCAGATCGCCAGGTGAAGGTATATGGCCACTATCGACTCCCCCACGGAGAAGATGAACGTGCTCATCCCCATGAGGATGAAGAAGGGGATGATCAGGACGGGGAAGGTGCGGCCACCGAACTTGTTCTCCGCGAGCCGGCATATCCCGTAGAAATATACCAGCACCACGGCGGTAGCGGAGGTGTTGTACAACCACAGGAAAAGGGACAAGGTCTTAAGCCAGTCGTAGGACGTCACCGCTCTCCCCTTCCCGGCTTGAGGTCGCACCCGGGCCCGTTCAGGAAGAGCCCGAGCCACGCCTGCGTTCGTCCAGGATGCGCCTCACCTCGGTAAGAAGCTCCTGCTTGCTGAAAGGCTTGGTTATGTATCCCGCCGCCTTCATCACCGATAGCCCGATCATCTTGTCGATGTTCTGGGTGCGCGCGGTGATGAAGGCCACCGGAGTGTCCTTCGCCTCGGGGTCGTTCTTGATGCGGCGAAGGACCTCCCACCCGTCCACCCTGGGCATCATGATGTCCAGGAGTATGAGATCGGGCTTTTCCCGGAAGGTCTTCTCCAGCGCCTCCTCCCCGGAGAAGGCCGAGATGGTGGTGTATCCCGCGTTGCCCAGGAAGAGCTCGATGAGTTCCACCATCTCGCGGTCGTCGTCCACGACGAGGATCTTTTCCGCCACCTATTTCACCTCCCCCTTCCCGGCTTTCCCCTTGGGGCCGAAGACCTCGACGAAGGCGTCGATCTCCCTCTTGCGGGGCAACCCGGAAAGCACCCCTTCCCGGTCGGAGAAAGGTTCGCCGATCTGGATGCCTCGACCTGTGATGCGAAACTCCCGGATGGACTTGTCGTGCGAGCTGGCCCTCTGCTTCAACACCAGCATGGCCCGGGCGATGGAGGAATCGAGCTCCACGTAGCGCAGGATGATGACCGCGTCCACCAGGTAGGAGATGCCGTACTGGGCGGCGGCCATGTCTCCGGTGATGCCCGGGTCTTCCTGGGTGACCAGCGCGGTGAGGCCGTGCCGGAGGAGTGCGTTGGTGAAGGTGAAGGCGATCTCCCGCATCTTTACCGGGTCGCGGGTCAACCTCTCCAGGTGGGAGATGGAGTCCACCAGGATCCTGCGCGCCCCGAGCTCCTGCACCATGGTGTCAAGGAGCCCGCCCGAGGCCTGCGCCTGTTCGAAGAAGATCTCCGGGGAGGTGAAGAGGATGCGCACCAAGCCTCTCCGCTCCAGTTCCTGGAGGTCGAAGCCCAGGGAAATCGCGTCACGGAGAAGCTTTTTCGGGAAATGCTCGAAGGTGACGATAAGCCCCGGCTCCCCGAATTCCTCAGCTCCCCTGGCGATAAATTCAAGTCCCAGGCAGGTTTTTCCAGTTCCGGGCGCCCCCAGCACCAGGGTCACCGAACCGCGGTACGGCCCGCCGTCCATCATCTCGTCGAGCCTGGCGATGCCGGTGGAAGCCCTTTCCCTTACCGAGTCCTCGTTCATCCGGCCTCCTTTTCACCTCTTATTATACACGGCGGCCTCCCTCCCCTTCCCCGCCGCCCCGGCTTGAGCCCGGTCGCGGGCGCGGGGCGATGGCTCGCGGACCGGGGTGGCGTGGGGCGATGGCCCGTCGGTCGGGGATTGCGGCGTAACCAACCGGCGCCAAAACCGGGCCGCCGCGGGGGTCGCGGGGGCGTGCTATACTTATATCGTGATCGTGCTAAGCGGGGAGCTAGCGGTGCCCTGTACCCGCAATCCGCTATAGCGGGGCCTAATTCCCAACTGAGGCTCTCCGGTCTTGAGTATGGCGCGCCGGCAAGCGGCGTTGAAGGTCGGGTCCTGCGCAACGGGAACTTGCGAACCCCGTCAGGTCCGGAAGGAAGCAGCGGTAAGCAAACCTTCCCGGGTGCCGCAGACCAACCTGACCGGAGCAGGCTACCGGCGTAGCGCTCGGGGCCGGGAGTCGAAGGCGGGTGCACGATCACATATATTTACCTGCTGTCAGCCGGTGACGGAAGACCGGGAGAAGATAAGAGTTGGCCTACATCTCTCTTTACCGCAAGTGGCGCCCTCAGACCTTCGAGGAAGTGGTGGGCCAGGAATACGTGACACGGACTCTGGCAAATGCCGTTCGCTCCGGCAATATCGCCCACGCCTACCTCTTCGCCGGTCCGCGGGGAACGGGGAAGACGAGTACCGCCCGCATCCTGGCCAAGGCCCTCAACTGCGAGGAGGGCCCCACGCCCAATCCCTGTAACCGCTGTTCCTCCTGCCGCTCCATAACCGACGGCACCTCGGTGGACGTGGTGGAGATAGACGCGGCCTCCAACCGAGGCATTGACGACATCCGGGATCTACGGGAAAGGGTCATCTTCACCCCCGCTTCCTCGCGGGTCAAGGTCTACATACTGGACGAGGCCCATATGATAACCAAGGAAGCGTTCAACGCTTTCCTCAAGACGCTCGAGGAGCCGCCGTCGCACGTGGTCTTCGTCCTGGCCACCACCGAACCCCACAAGCTCCCTCAGACCATCCTTTCCCGTTGCCAGAGACACGACTTCCGCAGTGTGCCCGCTCCTCTGCTGGCTGAATATCTCCAGAGGGTGGCCGGAGAGGAAGGATTCAAGATCACCCCGGAGGCCCTCCGCCTGGTGGCGCGCCGCGCGAGAGGATCAGTGCGCGACGCCCTGGTCTCCCTCGAACAACTAGCCAGCTATGGTGAGGGGGTGGTGGAGGAATCCGATGCCGCCGGGTTCCTGGGGCTCATTGAGGACGAGCTGCTCCTGGGGATGGGAGAGTCGCTCATCGAGGGCGATCTCCAGGCGGTGATCTCCATGATCGAAAGGGTCCACGAGGAGGGAAAGGACCTCGAGCACTTCGCGTCTCAGGTCCAGGAACATTTCCGAAGGATACTGCTCCTCCAGCACGCCGATCTCGGACCAGTGGACCTGGAGGTGGACGAGGATTCCCTGCTCAGGCTGCGCGAACAGGCCCCCCGCCTTTCGCCCGAGAGGGCCCTCCACTTCATAGCCGCTCTGGGGCGTGCCCGCGAGGAGATGAGGAATTCCTCCTCCCCGCGTCTGGTGCTTGAGAGCACGCTGATATCCATGGTCAGGGAGGAGCTCGAGGACACCCCGGAGGCCGTTCTCGCCCGCCTTGAGAGGTTGGAGGAAAGGGTGGAGAGGCTGGCGCACTCGAAGGCCGGGGCCTCGGAGCCCCGCGAGAAGGTCCGTACTGGGGGTGGCGCAACCCCTCGCGGAGTGAAAGCGGTTGTGGCCTCGGGCTCGGGGACCCACGGCGGGGTTCCCGAGGAGGAGTCGGAAGGGGGCGAGGCCGCGGAGGGGGTGACGGAAAGGGAATTCCCGGAAGGGACGGAGGTCGCCGCGGAGGAAACCGCGGCTGCCACTGCCCGCGATATCGCGCCGGCATCCGGAGTGGACTTCGCGACGATTCGGAAATCCTGGCCCCGGATCAGGGAGCGGGTGAAGGAGATAAGAGTCCCGACCCACGCGCTGTTGCTGGAGGGAAAACCCGCTCGTCTTGAAGGGGACCGGTTGGTGATCTCATTTCCCGCCGACCGCTCCTTTCATCACGGGGAGCTGAGCAAGGAAGGTCACAAGAGCGTGGTAGAGCGCGCCCTCAAGGAGGTACTCGGATTCCCCCTGCGAGTTAACGCGGTTCTGGAGGGGGAGGGTCGGGAGTCTACCGAGGCTTCCTCCACGGGCGGAAGGACGCAAGCCGCATCCTCAAGGTCCGGAAAGGCGGCGAGGGGTGAAGTGGCCGGCAGGACACCCGGCTCCGGAGAGGAGGGGGGCGTCCCGGGGCCTCAGGCGGAAGCGAGGCCGCGACGGGCGGTGGAGGACGTGGAAAAAGACGCGGGGGTTGCAGGCGGAAAGGAAGCCGGGAGTGGGGAGACGGGGAAGGTGAAGCTGTTGAAGGACATCTTCGGAGCGGAGATGGTGGAGGAGATAAAGCTCCAGGAATGACGTTCCCGCTATACGAGGGGCGGGCGGCCGCCCGGCGTCCTGGGAGCGCGCCATGAGGAGGTGGAGCATGAACGGGAACCTTCAGAAGATGATGAAGCAGGCCCAGAAGTTACAGCGCCAGATGCTGGAGGCGCAGGAGGCCTTGGCCGAGGAGAGGGTGGAGGCCACTTCCGGAGGGGGGATGGTCAAAGCGGTAGCCGACGGCCAGCAGAACATCCTGGAGATAAAGATCGACCCGCAGGTCGTGGACCCCGAGGACGTGGAGATGCTTGAGGACCTGGTGCTGGCGGCGGTCACCGAGGCGTTGAGGAGATCACGCGAGCTGGCGGAAGAAAGGCTGGGGGCCTTCACCAAGGGCTTGAAGATACCGGGGCTCTTCTAGGAGGGAGAAGTGTTGTACACGCCTCCCCTCGCCAGGTTGGTGGAAGAACTTTCCAAGCTCCCGGGCATCGGGCCGAAAACAGCCCAACGGCTTGCCTTTCACCTTCTCAAGGTACCGCCCGAGGAAGCCCAATCCCTGGCCCGCGCCATCGTCGAGGCAAGGGAAAAGATCTCCTACTGCCGACGCTGCTTTAATTTCTCCGAAGAGGAGCTCTGTGAGTTTTGCGCCGATGCCCGGCGTGACCCGGCCCTGATATGCGTTGTGGAGCGCCCTCAAGACATAGTGGCCGTGGAGAGGACGGGCGAGTTCCGTGGCCTTTACCATGTCCTGGGGGGCGCCATATCTCCCATAGACGGCATCGGGCCGGAGGAGCTGCGCATCCGGGAGCTCCTGGAGAGGGTGCGCCGGGACGGGGTTCGCGAGGTGATCATCGCCACCAATCCAAGGGTGGAAGGCGAGGCCACGGCCATGTATCTGGCCAACCTTCTCAAACCCCTTGGTGTGCGCGCGACGCGCATCGCCAGCGGATTGCCGGTGGGAGGGGACCTGGAGTACGCGGACGAGGTAACCCTGGGGAGAGCCCTCAAGGGGAGACACGACCTCTGACGCCTTGACAGCCGCATGGCCCCGGCGTAAAAAGAGAAAAAGCCGGCAGAAAGGCAAACCGCGGAATAATAGTCATTATCTGGAAAATGGACGGAAAGCGGATTCTCGTGCAGAAGTTCGGCGGGACTTCCGTTGCCGACACGGAAAAGATAAAGAACGTGGCCAGGCGCATCGCGGAGACCCGCAGCAAGGGCTACCACGTAGTGGCGGTGATCTCCGCACTGGGGGACACCACCGACAGGCTTGTGGAGCTGGCCTATCAGATAACCCCGCGGCCACGAGCAAGGGAGATGGACATGCTCCTGGCAACCGGGGAGCAGATCTCCGTGGCCCTGCTCTCCATGGCCATGCACGAACTCGGACACGAGGCCATATCCTTCACCGGGGCCCAGGTGGGCATCGTCACCGACAGCGCGCACACCAAGGCCAAGATCCTCGACGTCAAGGTGGGCCGCATACTCGAGGAGCTGGAGAAGGGGAGCGTGGTGATCGTGGCCGGTTTTCAGGGCGTGTCCCTCGACGACCAGATAACCACCCTGGGACGGGGGGGCTCGGACACCACGGCGGTGGCCCTTGCGGCCGCCCTGGGCGCGGAGGTTTGTGAGATATATACCGACGTGGACGGTGTTTATACCGCAGACCCGCGCCTGGTGCCCGAGGCGCGGAAACTCAGCCGGCTCTCCTACGAGGAGATGCTCGAGATGGCCGCCACCGGAGCCAGGGTCCTGCAGCTGCGCAGCGTTGAATTTGCGAGGAATTACGGGGTGGTGATTCACGTGAGGTCCAGTTTTTCCCAGGAAGAAGGCACCTGGATAACCGAAGAGGACGAGCGCATGGAGAAGGCCATCATCAGTGGGGTGACCCACGACGTGAGCGAGGCCAAGGTCACCGTTTTCGACGTGCCGGATCGGCCAGGGGTCGCCGCGGCCCTCTTCAAGGCCCTGGCGGCGGAGAACATAAACGTGGACATGATCATTCAGAACGTCAGCGAGAACCAGAGGACGGACATCTCCTTCACCGTGAGCAAGGAAGACCTTCAGAAGGCGGAGGAGATAACCGCCCGGGTGGCGGAAGAGCTGGGGGCGGGAGGCGTCAGCGTGGACCGGGATATCGCCAAGGTCAGCCTCGTGGGAGCCGGCATGCGGACCCACCCCGGCGTAGCGGCGGACATGTTCGCCGCCCTGGCGGAGAACGACATAAACATCGAGATGATAAGCACTTCCACCATCAAGATAAGCTGCGTCATAAGGGCGGAGGACGTGGAGAAGGCGGTGCGAGCGATACACGCCAAGTTCGGCCTGGACCGCGGCGTGGTGATGAGAGCTTGATCGCTGGTACCAGCACTGGAGGCGACCATGGGAAAGGAATACCGCGTGGCCGTTGTAGGAGCCACGGGGATGGTGGGGATGACCATGCGGGAGATCCTCGAGGAGCGTCGATTTCCCGTGTCCGAGCTGCGCCTTCTGGCCTCGGAGCGCTCGAGGGGGAGACGCCTTCCCTTCCGCGGCGAGGAGATCGAGGTCCAAGTCCTGGAAGAGAGCTCCTTTGAGGGAATTGACCTGGCCCTCTTCTCCGCCGGCGCGGAGATATCCAGGCGTTTCGCTCCTCACGCCGTGCGAGCGGGAGCCTTGGTGGTGGACAACAGCAGCGCCTTCCGCATGGATCCGGATGTCCCCCTTGTGGTGCCGGAGGTAAATCCCGAGGCGGCTTTCGGCCACCGGGGGCTCATCGCAAACCCCAACTGTTCCACTATCCAGATGGTGGTGGTGCTAAAGCCACTCCATGACCGCTCACCACTGCGCCGCGTGGTGGTATCCACCTATCAGTCGGTTTCCGGCACCGGCAGGGAGGCCGTGGATGAGCTGCGGGCCCAGACGGAGGCGGTGCTCAGGGGGGAGGAACCGGTCCCCCAGGTGTATCCGCATCCCATAGCCTTCAACTGCCTGCCGCATATCGATGTCTTCCACCCCAACGGATATACCAAGGAAGAGATGAAGATGGTGGAGGAGACCAGGAAGATCATGGGAATTCCCGATCTCCCGGTGTCCGCCACCACGGTGCGCGTGCCCGTCTTCATCGGCCACTCGGAGTCGGTGAACGCGGAGTTCGAGGATCCCATCTCCCCGGAGGAAGCGAGGCGCATATTGTCCGAGGCGCCAGGGGTAGAGGTGGTAGACGACCCCGATACCTTCCGCTACCCGCTTGCCGTTGATGCGGCAGGAAAGGACCCCTGCTTCGTGGGGCGCATCCGGGCCGACCTCTCCTGCCCCCGGGCCCTCAATCTCTGGGTGGTTGCCGATAACCTGCGCAAAGGTGCGGCCCTGAACGCGGTGCAGATAGCGGAGCTGGTACTGGAGACCTGAATGTCCGGGGAAGACCGGGTGGATGGGGGCCGGGAGGTCGAAGGACCGCGCTGTTACTGGCACCCTCTGAAGCGCGCCAAAGCCATCTGCGTCTCCTGCGGGCGAGCGGTTTGCGCCGACTGCGACCGCCTCGTGGGTTACCGGCACCACTGTCCCCTATGCCATTCTGCCGCGGCCGCCCCTCAGGCGTGGGGGCCGGGCACCCATGTGCCTCCCGTCCCGCCGGGCGCAGGCCCGTATCCCCCGCCCTCCATTCCGCCGCCCAGTCCTTTCACGGGACCGCCACCCCCCTCTTCCCCCATTCCGCCATCCCCACCTTATCCGGGACCCGGATACCTTCCCGCGCCACCCCCTTCCTTTGCGGCGGCCGGAGAGCCGCCCGAGCCGGAAGAGCCCAGGGAACGCCGCTGGTGGAGGGCGGACTGGAAGCTCTCGGAGGTGACCGCGGCCCTTTTCGTCGTCTTCGGGATCTACAACCTTTTGGGAGTGGTGCTCATGCTCACCACCGAGAACCCGCTTTTCTACGAATATCTCTCTTACGCTCTTTTCTTCTGCCCCTTGATAATCCTGTGCACGGCTTGGATCCTTAAGCGCCACGGAAGGGGATGGAAGGAACTGGGTCTGAACTGGGACCGGCCTCTGAGGCTGCTGCTCTCAGGGCTGGGCGGAGGCGTGGCGGCCCTGACGTTGAGCTACGCAGCCTTCTTCGCTCTATATTTCCTCTTCTATCTGATAGCCGGTAGGCCGCCTTCCGTGGGAGAGACGGAGGAGCTGAGGGGGATCGGCGGGGGCGGACTCACCTTGGTGGTCATGGTGGTGGTCCTGTTCGCTCCCGTTTTCGAGGAGATATTCTTCCGGGGGCTCTTTTACTCCGCCCTGCGCAGGAGGTTGGGGCCGAGAGCCGCGATAGCCGTCAACGGGATCATCTTCGGGGCCCTGCATTTCCAGCCTCCCTTCATGATCTCCCTGGTGCTGGTGGGAATGGTCCTGGCTTATCTCTACGAGAAGACGGATTCACTTTTCGCCCCCATGGCCGCCCATTCGCTCTACAACCTGGCGGTGGTCCTGGCGTCTCTTTTCATAGCCTGGTGAAGCCGGCCGGTAAGGGGGATTCCGGCCATCGGAAGCGACGGATGGAAGCGGCTTTCAGGCGCCGCGAAGAATTACCGAAAAAAAATTACGTGCTCTGACGAGCGGGCTGGAGCGACAGGCAGGAGAAGCCGATGGACATGCCGAGGTGCGCCGTTCATCCTGAAGAGCCGGCCGCCGCTGCCTGCGCGGAATGCGGTGGCCATTACTGTTCGCGCTGCCTGCGCCGAATTGGAGGCCGTTTCCTGTGCGCATCCTGTGCGGAGAGGGTGGCTCGCGGGGGCCCAGCGGCTTACGGCGTGGAACTCCCCCCTTCAACCGGAGGCGGACCGGTGGGGGCCAGGGTCGTGACCACCTGCGCCTTCCATCCCGGCGTGAGAGCCGTCGGCCGCTGCACTTGCTGCGGTGCTTTCGTCTGTTCCGCGTGCCAGAGGATAAGCGGCGACAAACGTTATTGCAACTCCTGCCATCAGGACATGACGAGCACACCCCGGCGAGAACCGGCGGCGGGCGGTAAAGGGGCGGCCACACCGCCTGCCTGCGGTGAAATATGGAAACTGTGGCCAGCACTGGCCTTCCTCCCCGTCCCCTTCTTCTTGAGCTGGCTCATGACTTACATGATGCGCCAGGGAGAAGAGGTATCCGTGGCGGCCGCTCAGCTGCTCGTCAGCCTCCTGCTCTATTCCTCCTCGCTGGCTTTCGCCTTCCTCGTTGTCTCGAGATACGGGAATGCGCGGGAGCTTTTGGGCATGCACGGAAAGAACCTGGCGGGCTCGCTCGGGCTAGGTGTCGTCTGCGGTTCGCTGGCCTTCTGGATAGGGACTGCCGGGAGCCTTATGTCCGCGGGCCTCCTCGAGCGCGTCAGCTGGGTGGAGGAATGGCTCCACGGCTTTTTCGACGTCAACGTGAAGAGCGTCACCGGCCCGGACCTGCTGGTGGCCGGGCTGGTGATAATCGTCGCCGCCCCGGTGTGCGAGGAGATCTTCTTCCGGGGTTTCCTCTACCCGGCGATGCGGCGGAAGATGGGCGTATGGGCGGCTTCACTCCTTAACGGGTTCCTCTTCGCCGTGGTGCATTTCAGCCTTTTCGGGCTGCTGGGGAGGACCCTTGTTGGAGCCCTGTTGTGCCTGCTTTACGAGTACGCCGGAAACCTGTGGTCGCCGGTGGCCGCCCACGGCATCAACAATTTTGTGGCCTTTTTCCTCCCCCTGGGGGCCATGTGGACTTGAGGAGGGTTCCTTGTCTAAGGTAGGGTGCCTCCGGCTGCGAGCGGTACAGGGAGGCGGACATGGACCCGGGTGATACGCCGGGCCTCTCGGCGTTACGCTCACCGCGGTTCCCTCCAGGCATCCGCCGCGAAGGCGCTTTAACAAGCGGCGTGAAGGAGTATATGATGGTAGTGGAGAATTCAAATTAAAGCTTAACAAGAGGTTTATATATGAGATGTGAGGAGTGTGGGTCGGAGAACCGTGAGGACGCGGCTTTCTGCATGGCCTGCGGCGTCCCCCTGCCAGGCACGCCGTTCACTTCCCCTCGATACTCCAGAGGAGGGGCAAGAGAGCAGGAAACCGCGCCCTCGGCGAAGCTGACGAGCTTTTCCCCGCCGGGGACAGGCGAAGGGGAGAAGGGCGGCGGCGCTTATGCCTTTCCGGCCGGGGAACGGCCTGGAGGGTCCGGCGAACCCACTGCGGACCTCGCGACGATGGCCGGGAGTATGGAGAGGGGTGATGCGGTGGGATGGAGCGGGCCCCTTCCGTCTCCCGGAAAGCCCATCCAGGCGGGGGCGACTACTGAGGCGGGAGCCTCGCCCGAGGGGGGCTATCGGGTTGTATCGCCAAGCGGCTTCGTCTTCGGGGTCTCCGGGGCGGAGGCACCCGAGCCGAGGGCGGAGGAAATCGACACCCGAGGAGCGGGGATCGCGGACTCCATGACCTCGGGGAGGTCAACGGGGAGCCCCCTCGATGGACCAGGCGGGGAGGGAGGAGATAGGGCGCCGTGGCAGGACGAGACGGTCGCCCGGTCCGCTGCGGTCTCCGGAGGGGAGGAAGGAGAAATGGTTTACATACCGCCGGAATCAGACATCCCCCCCTCCTTTGTTGCCTCCACCTCCACTCCCGCGGAGAGACCACCGGCGGTGCCGCCGGAGCCGGCGCTCTCCGATGAGCGCACCCAGGCCATAGAGCCGGTCCGCGAAACGGGCAGGGTACGTGTTCCGCAGGTGACCTGCCCGGAGTGCTATGCCCCTAATCCGGAGGTAAACCGTTTCTGTCAGGAGTGCGGGAGCCCCCTTTCCTTGACGGCACGAGGAGGGGCGGCAGCAAAGCGGCCCGTCCCGGCGGGGGCCGATTACCGCCCCACGGCGGCCCTTCACCTCCCGGAGGAGGATGTCGAGGCTGTGGGATATACGCCGGACCGGGGGAGGGAAGTCCGCGCGGAGAGGAGGTTCGGGGCCGCAGATGCGCTGGCCATCGGCGCGGCGATCCTCCTGGCCGCTTCCCTGGCGCTCCCCTCTCTCTTGGAAGGTTTTTCCTACAAGAAAGGGGTGGACCTGGGGGTCTTCTCCCACCAAGGAGCATACGTGCGCGGCGCTTATGAGCTGCTCGGCGGGCCTGGTCTCCTTCCCTATCGGGGCGTGGAGTTCTTCACCGTAGGCCTGGTGTTGGCCGTGGCCCTCCTCCTGACCCTCCTTTTCCTGGCCCTTCGCCTGGGGAGGGGGCCTATGTTCATCCTGGCCGGCTGTCTGGTGGCCCTGCCGCTGGTTTATCTGTTCTTCCAGGCCCTCTTGCCTCTACGGGAGATGGGCGTGGAGATAGAGCCGGCCTTGGGGCTGGGCAGGCTGTTCTTCGGCGGTGACGGGGCCCCCGGCCTGGGGCCCACGGTTTGGATGTCCTGCGCCGCCGCCCTGTTGCTCGTCATGGCCGGTTTTCTGGCTCCTCCGCGGGGATGGGGGAGGTTCTTCACCTTCCTGGTCTTCTTCAGCCTCGCCCTGGGGGCGGGTTTCCTGTGTGCCGCCTGTTATAACTGGAATTTGTTCATCAGCGGAACCTCGGCGGGGTCCTCCGGCGTGCCGGCTCCCCTCGGGATGCTTGTTCCGTGAGCTTTCCGCGGCGCGGGCGTGGACCAATCCCGGACGTGCATCCTCTCCACATACGTGCGAGCGATTCCCCCCGGCACGCTCGATACAGGAGGGGAGTCGGGCTCCCGGAATGGTGGAGCGGAATGAAGGTCGCGCAACCGGAACCCCCAGCTTTTAAGAGGACGTGACCCGACGAGCCCCGGAGCCCTTGTTGAAGTCAGAATGAGGAGCGACTTTCCGCCGGGTGTCGGGAGTCCACCGTTTCGGTTGGGGCTTTGGGCTGCGAAAGGAGTCATGAAATCACCCCATCTCAAGAAAGTGGGCCGAGGGGACACCCTTCGTTGACGCCCCTCCGAGCCCCGGTTATAGTATGTCTCACGAATCCCGTCCGCGGTGAGTCAGGCCCATGCCTGCATGAGGAGGTTCCGCATGACGGGTCGAATCCCGGAGGGCGTTATGCGAAGGCGAGGATCGGATTGCACGAACGCAGCGAGGCTGGTTTGTGTTCTCATGTTCGGCCTTTTTACGGCCTTGGCGTTCTCGGGATGCTTCGGGGGAGCTCCCGAAGGGGTGAAGGTGGCCGAAGTGAGCCGTGGGGACGTGAGCAGGGTGGTCACCGCGGTGGGCAAGCTGGAGGCGGACAACCCCGTCGATGTCTATCCTCCCGCCAGCGGGACCATTGCCGCTCTTTACGTCCAGGAGGGGGATCGCGTGGAGGCCGGCGACCTCCTGGCGTCGCTGGACCAGGAGGAGCTGAAGGCGCAGGCGGCCAAGGCCAGGGCCACTTATCTCACCGGAGCGGCGGTAGGGGATGTCCTAGCCGGGCAGTACTCCGGCATGCAGGCTCTCTACCAGGGGGCGGAATACGCCATGCAGGTCTTCGGGCAAACCCAGGAACAACTGGACGCCGTGGTCCTCAATCTCTTTGACCTGGTCCCCCTGGTGGTACCCTTGCTCCCTCCGGACCAACAGGAGTTCCTTAAATCTCTCATCGCCGAACAGCGGGAATCCTACCTCCAGGCCATCGCCTCGCGCCCCGCGATGCCCGCATTGTCGCCCCCCGCCTACCCCTCCGGGGCTGCAGCGGCGGGAGAGGCCATGAAGGAAGCCTCCAGTTACGATTATCAAAAGGCGGTCTATGCCGCAAACCATCCTCATCTCGTGGCGCCGGTGTCCGGTTACGTGGTCTTCTCCGCCCCGCCCTCCGTGCCCGGACTGGATTTCCTCACCGAGATGCTGGGAGGGCTCGGCTCCTTCCTCACGGGGATGGGGGACCTCACCTCCCTTCTGGGAGGTGACCTCAGTGCCCTCGCGGGAGGACGGGCGGGCGCGGAGCTGAAGGTGGGGACCAAGGTGAGCAAGGACAGTCCCGTGTTCCAGATAGTGGACCTCCAGAGCATGCGGGTGAAGGCGGAGGTGGAGGAGACGGACATCCCCAAAGTGCGGGTGGGACAGAGGGTGAAGGTGTACCTCGATGCCTACCCCGACCTGTCTTTCGCCGGCGAGGTTGTACAGGTGGGAATCCGGGCGGAAAGCGGCTCGGGCGGGACCACCGTCTTTCCGGTGATTGTCAGGCTGGACCGCACCGAGGTCCCGCTGCGTCTAGGATACAACGCCACCGTGGACATCGAGGTCCTGAGCCGGGAGGGCATAATCTCCCTCCCGCTCACCGCCCTCTTCTCCGAAGAGGGAAGGGATTATGTGTACGTGGTTGAGGAGGGCAAGGCCCGCAGGCGGGAGGTCACTGTGGGGGAGCGGAGCGAGGAATGGGTGGAGATCCTGGCCGGACTGGAGGAGGGGGAGAGGGTGGTCACGGAGGGGGTGGGCCTGGTGAAGGAAGGCCAGAGGGTGGAATGAACCCCTCCGGAACGCCGGCGCATGGACTTTGAGGAGCTGGTCCGGGAGATAAGCGAGGGCTGGGGGGAGGGTCAACGGGTCGCCTACCTGGAGGTCATACCCCCCCGCGAGGCACGGCTCGTGGAGCTGCCCGAGGGATTGCATCCTACCCTCTCCGAGACCCTCAGGCGCATGGGCGTAACCCGCCTCTACGTCCATCAGGCACGTGCCCTGGAGCTCCTCTCGGAGGGGCATAACGTGGTCATCGCCACCGGGACGGCCAGCGGCAAGAGCCTCTGCTACCACATACCCGTCTACCAGGAGATCTTGGAAAACCCTTCCAGCAGGGCACTGTATATTTTCCCGACTAAGGCCCTGGCTCAGGACCAGTTGCGCAGCCTGGAGGAGCTTCACGGGGGGGAGGTGGTCTCGGCAACCTACGACGGCGACACGCCGCTGGAGCTTCGGGGGTGGATAAGGCGGCAGGCGCAGGTGGTGCTCACCAACCCGGACATGCTCCATTACGGCATCCTTCCCAACCACAGGCTGTGGGGCGGGTTCTTTCGCCATCTCCGCTACGTGGTCCTGGACGAAGCCCACGTGGCCCGCGGCGTCTTCGGCTCCCACGTGGCCCAGGTGCTGCGCCGGCTCAGGCGGACGGCGGAGCACTACGGGTCGCGGCCGTCGTTCGTATTCGCCAGCGCCACCATCGCCAATCCGGAGGAGCACGCATCGAGGCTGTGCGGGTTGGAGGTGAGAGCGGTGGAAGACGACTCCTCCCCCCGGGGCAGGAAGGTCTTCGCCCTCTGGAACCCGCCGGACATCCTGTCCCGGGAGGGCGGTGAGGTGCACCGTTCCTCAAACCTGGAGACGGCGGAGATACTGGCCAGACTTATACGGCTCGGGGTGCGCACCATAGCCTTCTGCCGCTCCCGTAAAGCGGCCGAGCTGGTCTACGGGTATGTGATGCGCCTTCTGGGGGCGGAGGAGAGAGGCCTGGCGGAAAGGGTCTCGCCCTACCGAGGAGGCTACCTTCCCGGGGAAAGGCGGGAGATAGAAAGACGGCTGTTCTCGGGAGAGCTGCTGGCGGTGACCACCACCAACGCCCTGGAGCTCGGGGTGGACATAGGGGAGCTGGAAGCCTGCCTCATGAACGGCTATCCGGGGACCATCGCCAGCACCTGGCAGCAGGCGGGGAGGGCGGGCCGCCGGCAGGGTGAATCGCTGGCTGTGCTGGTGGCCGCCGACGACCCGCTGGACCAGTATCTGGTACGCCACCCGGAGTTCCTCTTCGGCTCACCCTGCGAGGAAGCGGTCATCGATCTGGAGAACCGGCGCATCCTCGGAGACCACCTGGTCTGCGCGGCCTTCGAGTTCCCTCTGCGTGAGGAGGACGAGGAGTATTTCGGGCCCGCCATGGGGGAGGCACTCGAGGAACTGGTACGCGAGGGGCGGCTGAAAAAGAGGGGCGGGAGATGGTACTTTGCAGGAGCGGGATCCCCGGCCCAGGATGTCAACCTGAGGTCCGCTTCCGGGAAGCTTATCAGTATCGTGGACCGGGAGACCGGAACCCTTCTGGGCACCGTGGAAGAGGCTTCCTGTTTTTTCCATGTACACCCCGGTGCGGTTTACCTACACCAGGGGGATTCCTATCTCGTGGAGGAACTGGACCTGGAGCGCATGGTGGCCCTGGTGAGGGCCGAGGAGCTCGATTTTTACACCAACCCCATGGACAACACCGACGTCATGGTTCTGGGCGAAGAATGGACATCGGCCCCGGGCCCTCGGGCGTGTTCCCTCCACTACGGAGAAGTGGAGGTCTCCGTCAAGGTCTACGCTTACCAGAAGCGACGCCTCCTGACTCACGAGGTGCTGGAGACTCTGGCGCTGGACCTCCCCACCCGGGTTCTGAGGACCAAGGCCCTATGGTACACCCTCCCGCTGGAGCGCTTGGCCCCCCTGGAGATGGACGAATACACGCTTGCCGGGGGGTTGCATGCCCTGGAGCACGCCTCCATCGCCATGCTCCCCCTCTTCGCCATGTGCGACCGCTGGGATATCGGGGGCATGTCGACGGCCTTCCACCCCGACACCGGCAGGGCCACGGTATTCATATACGACGCCTACCCGGGAGGGGTGGGCATCGCCGCCCGTGGTTTCCGCCTGGCGGCGCGGCACCTGCGGGCCACACGGGAGATGGTGGAGAGATGCCCCTGCGCGGAGGGCTGCCCCTCCTGCATCCAGTCTCCCAAATGCGGGAGCGGGAACGAACCCCTTCACAAGCGTGCGGCGGTGGAACTCCTCAAGCTCCTCGAGGAGGACCTCGACGGGGAATGAGACCCAGACCCGCCTGGCGCTCGCGTCACCGGGCGTGTCTTCCGTTCCTCGATATCGGCTGCCGACCGCCCGGGCATGCGGTGATGAGGGGCGGGAGCGGGCAAGAGTGAGGAACGCGCTGGACGGGCATCTCGGAAAGGCGGCAAGACGGAAGGCGGCCTCACGCCGTTTCCGCTCCGGGAAAAGACGGCGCCACCTCCCTTCCGCAGCTTCACCCCGTCCAGGGCCGCCGGGCGTAGATAAATATGGAAGAAAGTGGCAATATATCTAGGTTCCTCAATAGCCGGTGACCGTGCCGAGCATCGCGCCCCAGCGGGCATGCCCGTTCAATTATTTGCTTTGCCAAAAATCCCGATTCCTAAGCCTTATAATCGCTGCGGCGGCAACCGATATAGACATAGGGAGAGGGAGACCGCGGCGATGGTCAACCTTCCAAAAGAGGTAGTGTGCGAGTGTCTTGACCACGACTCTCCCTCTCCCCTAAATTACAGCTTCCCGAATTGACGCCATGGCCGTCCTCCAATCCATCATGTCATATGTGAAATCTTTTATGAAAAATGAAAAAGTGTTTAATGTCATAAAATCGCTGTTATAATCTCCTTATGGAGGGGAGAAAAGACGTCGACGCATCGGGACGGCGGGAGCGCAAGAAGAGGCAGACCCGCGAGGCCTTGGAGAAAGCCGCCCTGCGCCTCTTTCAGGAAAAGGGCTACGACCGCACGACCATAAGGGACATCACCGAGGAAGTCGACGTCTCCCAGCGCACCTTCTTCCGCTACTTCCCCTCCAAGGAAGCCGTGCTCTTCGGGAACTGGGAAGAGAGCCTGGAGTTGTTGCGAAGGCTCATCCTTGAGAGGCCCAGCGAGGAGCCGGTCTTCGTCACCCTCTATCGCGCGGCCCTCAAACTGGCTGAGGCCGACCGGGAGAACGAGGCCTGGCTGGTGACGGTGAAGCGGCTGGCGGAGAAGTCGCGTCGCATCGGGGAGTTCGAGCGCAGCGTGATCTATCCGGGCTTTGAGAGGGTGGTGGCCGAGGCCCTGGCCGAGCGCATGGGAGTGGACCTGGAGGAGGACCCCCGGCCAAGGGTCCTGGCCGCGGTCTCCGTAGCCGCCTGGACCACGGCGAGGAGTATATGGATGGAAAGCGGCGGGAGGATGGCCATCTCCGACATCCTCTCCCATACCTTCGGTTCCCTGGTGGAGTTCATGCCCGAATCCCGCGGGACGGGTGGAGGGCGGAAGGCGGAAAACCCGAGGGCGGGGAAGAAAAGAGGCCATAAGGCCGGTTCCCAGGGAAGAAAGAGGACATGATGGGGCGTTCCGGCGGGTTGGCGCCGTGACATGCCTGCGCGGGTCGAGCTCATGCGGCGAAGAATCTCCGAACGCCGGGGAATGAGGCTCCCGCGGCTAGAGAGATTGCTTTGGGGGTGGATTCCACCCGGAGGAGACGGGGGAAGCGGGTTTCATGCGCGCGGCCTTCCGTTGGGGATTCACGGCCGCCCCGGCACTCGTTGGCCCCGCTACAGGAAGTAGGGGAGCGGGATGGCTCAACGCAAGTCGTCGAGGGCTTTTCTCGCCGCCTCCAGGATGGGGGTGCTGATGCGCGGAGGAGTCTTTCTGAGGTAATCGAGGGCCCTTTCCTTCGCCTCCGGGCGCAGGCCCTTCAGGTAGTCGATGACGTTTTCCGGGGTGAGTTCCCGGCGAGTACGCCTCTCGAAGTCCGGGCGGAGGTCGTTCCAGATCACAACCCCAATCTTCCGTCCCTCCCGGTTCTTCTCCTCGGCCCAGCGCCGGATGTCCGGGAGGCACTCGTCCACCGTCCGGCACCAGTGCTCCCCGGTGACCAGGTCCAGGAACCCGACGTTCTCCGGCTTGCACTCCGCCCTCTGCGAGAGGTTCCACACCGCCTCGCCCACGCTTTCCGTGGCCATGAGAGACCAGTATACCTGTACCGGCGTAGAGCCTCGCCGGAGGGTAAGGGTCAGGTGTCTCTGTGGGGCCACGCGGGATAGCTCTACGGGCAGGAAAGGCCCGTCGTCGAACCATCGACCCCCGCGGAGCATGAGCCCTTCCGGCTCCGTGACCATGGGATCCCATCCCAGCACCGCTATCTCCGACAACTCTCCCACCTCCCGTCCAGGGCGGGATCGACGCCGCCTTCGAGGCTCCTCGGTTGTCTCGGAGGGGAGCCGCGGCGAGCGCCTCAAGTCCCCTTACGGCGTTCCTCCGCGTTTTCTCCGGATGTGAATTTCGGCGCATTACGCCTTGGACTGAAGGGGGTTACGCCCTTTCGGAAAGACGTTTCAGGACCAGGGCCGAGAGGCCATCCGAATGCCCCGCAGGCGGGCAGCGCCCCCGCAGGGTGAGAGGGCGTGCGGGACGAACCCCTTCTTATGGGGATACCATGGCGATCGGATCTGATATCCTATAGGGCATGAGGTTTTCCTGGGACTACGGGCATGGCACGCAGGAGTTCGAGGTGCCCGACGACCTTCTTCTCGGCGTGGTGGAGGGCACGGCCGTCGAGCCCCTCGCCGACCTGAGGCATGCTCTGGAGGACGCGCTGGAGAACCCGCTGGGATCCCCTCCCCTTTCGGAGGTGGTGCGCGGTGGTGACCGGGTGGCCGTGGCCTGCCCCGACTTCCACCGCCTGTGGGTCCGCGCTCGCGTGTGGATGCCCCTGCTGGTCGGCTACCTGAACCGCTGCGGGGTGCGAGACCGGGACATCACGGTCATCATCGCCAACGGGACCCATGCCCCTCCGGGATACGGAGGCCTGGCGATGATACTCGGGGATGACCTTCTCCGCCGGGTCCGGGTGGTCAACCACGACGCTCGCGACGAGGCGGCCCTGCGCTTCCTGGGGCACACCACCTACGGTACCCCCCTTTGGGTAAACCGCCACGCCCTGGAGGCCGACCACCTCATACTGACCGGGGCCGTGGTACCCCACACCTTCGCCGGGTTCGGAGGGGGCCGTAAGGCGGTATTGCCGGGCATGGCAGGGCTGAGGACCATACTGGCCAACCACCGCCGGGCCCTGAGCGACTCCCCGGGCGGCGGCATCCACCCGCGGGCGGTCCCCGGCGTTCTGGACGGCAACCCGGTCCACGAGGACATGCTGGCCGCGGCACGCATGGTCGGGCCTCGCTTCATCGTGAACTTCGTCCTCAGCGAGGAGGGCGACTTTCTGGGGGTCTTCGCCGGGGACATGGAGGAAGCCCACCGGTCAGCGTGCGCCTTCGTCGAGAAGGCGTTTCGGGTGGAAATTCCTTCCAAAGCGGACATCGTGGTCGCTTCCCGGGGAGGTTATCCCATGGACCTCACTTTCTACCAGGCCTTCCAGTCCAACGCCAACGCCCGCGCCGCTCTGCGCGAGGACGGGAGGGGAGTCCTCATAATGGTCGGGGAGTGCTCGGAGGGCCTCGGCCCCTACGAGTTCCAACGCTGGTTCCGCATGGGAGGGCTCGAGGAGATGGAGCAGGAGCTGCGCCGCGCCTTTACCGTTCCCGGGTTCGTGGTCTACCGGGCAGCGTTGCTCGCCCGACAGGCAGAGAAGGTCATTCTGGTCTCCGGGCTGGACCCGGAGGTGGTGAAGAAGATAGGCATCGTCCCCCATGCGAGCGTCCAGGAGGCGCTTGAGGAGGCCCTGGCCACGGTACCGGGGGGGAGGATCCTCCTCATGCCTCACGCCTCACAGACCATACCCTCCCCGGCCTGCTGAGACCACGACGGGCCGCTTCGTTCAACGCTCCGGTCCCAGCACGGCCTGCACGGCCTCCTCCGGGCTGGAGGCGCGGAGCAACTTCTCGTCCGGCACGCCCTGCCGGGAGATGTCCCAACTGGAAATGGCCACCACCCTCTTCCCCATCTTCAGGGCCATGGCGATCTCGGAGAGGGTGCCGTATTCGCCCCCCACGGCTATGACCGCATCCACCGTTCTCACGATGACCGCGTTCCGCGCTTGCCCCATGTCCGTGGCAATGGCGTGGTCCACGTAAGGGTTGGCGTCCCCCCGGAAGGGGCCGGGGAGGATTCCGATGGTCACACCTCCTTCCTCCTTGGCCCCCTTGCAGGAAGCCTCCATCACCCCACCCAGGCCGCCGCAGACGAGGACGGCTCCCCTGCGAGCCAGCAGACGGCCCACCTCATAAGCTAGTCGGGCTTCCTCCTCGCTACAGAACTGCCCGCCCACCACTCCCACGTACACTCCTCGACCTCCTGGTACGAAACCGAATTCGCCGTTACGGGCACCGGCCAGTACTTATTACCATTATTTACCATGTTACCCTTCGCCGCCTCCGGGCTCTCTACCGGATAGCAGGTCGCGCGCCGCCTCCTCGGCGGAGGCGTAGACCTCCTTTAAAGGCACGCCGTGCCGTATCGCCGCCCTCCGGCAGTCCTCGTATTCGGGGGCCACGTTCAGGGGGCGGCCTTCGCGGCGGGCCACCTTCACCCTGATGGGCCCGAAGTCCGTGTCCACCTCCAGCACCTCCCGGTCCAGGTATTCCTTATCCACTTCCTCTATGCGTATTCCCAGGGTCTTGGTCTCGGCGAAGATGACCTCCTTTATCTCTTCCTCGCGGGAGGGAGGGGAGAGGACGGAGATGGTCACCGCGGGTCGCGATTTCTTCATCTGAATGGGGGAAAGCCACACGTCCTCCGCCCCGGCCTCGAAGAGCTTCTCCATGACATAGGGGTAGATCTCCGGGTTCATGTCGTCGATGTTGGCGGAGAGGACCACCCTTCTTTCCCGGGACCTGCCTCCCGCAGGAACTTCCCTCTCGCCCAGGAATCCCCTTAGCACGTTGGGTATCTCCAGGTCGCGGTCCCCGGCTCCGTAGCCGACGGCCTGAATGCGCATGGGGGGCAGAAGACAGAAATCCGAGGCCAGGGCGGCGACTATGGCCGCCCCGGTTGGGGTGACGATCTCCGTGGGGATGCCGCTGGAATACACGGGCACGTCTTTAAGGATCTCGGTGACCGCGGGCGCCGGCACCGGGTAAATCCCGTGGCTGGTCTTGATCATCCCCGTGCCCATGGGGAGAGGGGAGCAGAGAAGCTCCTCCACCTCCAGGTGCTCCAGGCAGGCCACCGTGCCCACCACGTCCACAAGGGTATCGGCGCTTCCCAATTCATGGAAATGGACCTGGTCGATATTCCTGGAGTGGATGCGGCTCTCCGCCTTCGCCAGGAGGGCGAACACCTTCTGGCTCTTCTCCTTGGCCTGCGGCGAGAGGTCGCTCCGCTCGATGAGCTCCCTTATGTGAGCATAGGTCCTGACGACCTCCCTTTCCAGCACCCTCACGTGGACTTTGGTGGCCCCGATGCCCTTGCGTTCGGTACGGGAAGCGGTGATGCTCGCCTCGCTCAGGCCAAGGCGCAGGGCGGTCTCCTGCAGGAGACCGAGGGGGGCCCCGAGGTCCACCAGCACGCCCAGCATCATGTCCCCGCTTATGCCCGCAAAGGCGTCAAGGTAAAGCGTCTTCAAGCCTTCACACCTCCGGGTCCGCCGGAAAGCAGCCCTTTCCTTGGATTTAGCTCGTCGGTTTCAGGAATATCACATCCCCCTCAGGCCGTCAGCAATGACCATATCGATCATACCACCTCGACCCCCCGGCCACCCGCCGCATAGGCAGGGCCGAATCCCCGTTCGCCCGTCAAGGTACCCCCACGGCTCGCCTCCGATGTCCTGACGGGCTTGGGTGTCTCCCCCCGGCCTCATGGGTGCGAGATTCGTGCGGGCCCTGAAGGGCGTGTGGCGACATTCCCCCGCCGCGTTTTGCGGCTCTCTCCCCACCGACCCTTCCGACAGGAAAAGATCTCGGCTTCCGGAGATTCGATTGTCGGCATCTTAAACATCGGGAGGCGAAAAGGAGGAAACGTCTCCCTCCCCATCCCGGAAGATGGTGAGCACCTTCCTCCTCTGCCCTCCCCGGTCCATGCTCCCGCTGCGGTAGCCCTCGAGGTCGAGGTCAAGGCGGCGGAAGCCCAGCTCCCGGAATTTTCTCTCCGTCGTCGAGCGGTTCTCGCCGCGGGCAAGGGAGGAGGTCTCCTCTTCGCCCGCCTCGATCCGGGCCCATTCCGGCCCTTCCAGGCGCACACGGAACTCGTGCCACCCGAGGCCTTCCAGGAACTCCTCAGCTGCGTCCACCCTCCATATGGCCTCACGGCTCAAGCGGGCGCCGTAGGGGAAACGGGTAGCCAGGCAGGGGCGGGAGGGGGCGTTCCAGTTGGGGAGTCCGAGCTCGCGGGCCAGGAGACGGATGTCGCGCTTGGTGAACCCCGCTTCCTCCAGGGGGCTGAGGCAACCCTCTTCACGGGCCGCCCTCCTTCCGGGGCGGTACACGAGAGCGTCGTCTGCGTTCCCCCCATCCATGATCGCCTCAAGGCCGCGGGAAGAGGCCAGGCTCCGCAGGAGGATCAGGCGGTGCTTTTTGCATAGATAGCAGCGGTCGCGGGGGTTGTCGGGGAAACCCTCCAGGGTGAGCTCGTTGCTTTCTGCCACCTGGAGCGGAAAGCCCAGCTCTCCGGAAATGCGTATGGCGCGTTCCGTCTCCCGCGGGGGCATGAGCGGGGAGGAGATCAAGACGGCCAGCATGCGGTCGCCCATCGCCTGTCTGGCCAGGTGTGAGAGAAGCGTGGAATCGACGCCCCCAGAGTAGGCGACCGCCGCGGAGGGAATTGATTCCAGAATTTCCCATAAACGTAGCTGTTTGGCCTTCAGCTCGCCGTCCATAGCCACTCCCAAACCTTTGACCGAAGTATATCATTCCCCGGCGACCGAGGGGATGTGAGGCACCACTCAGACCGCGGCCCGTTTCCTCTGCAGTGCCGGGAGAAAACCGAAATGTGGTATTCTCTTGTGGTAAAGGAGGACGGGACATGTTGGAAGCCTTTAAGAACAATTCCGGCCTGATGATAACCCTTCTTCTGCTGGTGGACTTCCTGTTGCTGGCGGGAGTCTTCGTCCTTTTCCGGCAGCTCTCCCTGCTGCGCCGTAACGTGACCATCCTCAAGCGGGGGGTGGACGGGTCGAGCCTCCTGGAAAAGGTGGCTTCTCAAGCGGTGCAGATACAGGACATCTACCGTCTCCTGGAGCAGCAGGCCGCGGAGAAGGACTACCTTGCCGAGGTGCTCGCCGGCTCCCTGCAGAGGGTAGCCGTGGTGCGCTTCGATGCCTTCGACGACATGGGCGGCAAGCTCAGCTATTCGGTGGCCATGCTGGACGAGAACGGGGATGGGGTGATATTCACCTCCATCTACGGGCGCAACGAGAACCGCACCTACGCCAAGGCGGTGAAGAACGGGAAAGCTTCGCATGTCCTGTCCCGCGAGGAGGAGGAAGCCCTGCGCCGCGCCCTCACCGTGAAGCCGCCCATGATTCGCGGCCGCAAGGGGGGCGCCGGCAGGCTCTTCGACCTGGAGAGCGCGGAGGAAGCCGGCGGAGAATCTCGAAGGGAGGAGGACGGTTCTTGGGTGATGTGAGCGTTCCCCTCTCCTGCCGGCGCGTGGCTTACCTGGGGCCTCCGGGGACCTTCACCGAGGAGGCCCTCCTCTCATGGCCGGACCTGGAGTTCGAGGCCTCCATCCCCTTCCCCACCGTAGAGGAAGCCATCCTGGCCGTGCAGGACAACCTGGCGGAGAAGGCCGTGGTGCCCATCGAGAACTCCCTGGAGGGCTCGGTAAACGCCACCCTGGACTGCCTGGCCTTCGAGGCGGACGTCTTCATCCAGGCGGAGAAGGTATGCCAGGTAAGGCACTGTCTTTTGGCCCGTCCCGGCGTGGGCCTGGAGGAGGTGGCTCGCGTGATCTCCCACCCCCAGGCGGCGGCCCAGTGCCGGAGGCACCTCATCGAGCTGCTGCCCGGCGTGGAGGTGGAAGCGGCCAACAGCACCTCCGAGGCGGCTCGCCGTGTGGCGGAGTCCGGGGAGCCCCTGGCCGCCCTGGGAAGCGCTTTGGCCGCCGAGCTCTACGGGCTGCAGTTGCTTCGTGAGGGAATGGAGGACCATCCGGAGAACCGCACTCGGTTCGTGCTCCTGGGAAGGGAGAAGATGCCTCCCAGCGGACGAGACAAGACCTCCATGGTCTGCTTCATCCACCAGGACAGGCCGGGCATGCTCCTGCAGATACTGCAGGAGTTCGCCTACCGCTACATAAACCTTTCCAAGATCGAGTCGCGGCCCACGAAGAAGAGCCTGGGGGAGTACTGTTTCTTCATCGACTGCGAAGGGCATGAGGAGGACGAGGTGGTGGCCTCGGCCCTGAAGTGCCTGCGCTGCAAGCTCCCGCGGGTGAAGCTCCTGGGCTCCTATCCCGCTTACCGGGAGGATTGAAAGCATGCTGGACCTCAAGTTCGTACGGGAGAACGCCGACCTGGTGCGCAAGGCCCTGGAGGACCGTTGCCTGGAGGTTCCCCTGGACGACCTCCTGGAGAAGGACAGCAGGAGGCGGTCCCTCCTCGCCGAACTGGAGGAGAAGCGCGCCCGCCACAAGAGGGGGAACAAGGAGATCGGCGAGAGGATAAGGAAGGGCGAGGACCCCGCCGCTCTGCGGGAGGAGATGGGGGCCTTGAGCGAGGAGATAAGGTCTCTGGAGGCCGAGGCGGACGGGCTGGAGGCGGCCGTGCGGGAGATACTCGTCCGCCTCCCCAATCTCCCCCACGAATCGGTTCCCGTGGGGCCCGACGAGACCTACAACCGGGAGGTGCGCCGCTGGGGGGAGCCGCGGGCCTTCGACTTCCAACCCCTTCCCCACTGGGAGCTGGGGGAGCAGCTGGGGGTGCTGGATTTCCAACGTGGGGTGAAGATCGCCGAATCGCGTTTCACGCTTCTGCGCGGAAAGGGGGCCCTCCTGGAGCGCGCTCTGATAAACTTCATGCTCGACCTGCATACCCGGGAGCACGGCTACACCGAGGTGTTCCCCCCCATACTGGTCAATGAGGAGAGCATGTTCGCCACCGGGCAGCTCCCCAAGCTGGAGGGTGAGATGTACCGCTGCCGGGACGACGTTCTGTACCTCATCCCAACCGCTGAGGTCCCGGTGACCAACATCCACCGCGACGAGGTCCTGGCCGAGGAAGACCTGCCCCTCTATTACTGCGCCTATACTCCCTGTTTCCGGAGGGAGGCGGGCTCTTACGGGAGGGACATCCGCGGGCTCATCCGCCAGCACCAGTTCAACAAGGTGGAACTGGTCAAGTTCAGCCACCCCGAGAGCTCCTATCAAGAGTTGGAAAAACTTACCAATGATGCGGAGGAGGTGCTGCAGCGCCTTGGGCTACCCTACCGGGTGGTGGTCCTCTCCACCGGGGACCTCTCCTTCGCCGCCGCCAAGTGTTACGACCTGGAGGTGTGGCTGCCCTCCTATGGGGAGTACAAGGAGATCTCCTCCTGCTCCAACTTCACCGACTTCCAGGCCCGCCGCGCCAACATCCGCTTCCGGCCGTCCGGCGGCGGCAAGGCGCGTTTCGTCCACACCCTGAACGGTTCGGGGGTGGCCGTGGGGCGCACGGTGGCCGCCATCCTGGAGAACTACCAGCGTGAGGACGGGAGCGTAGAGGTCCCCGAGGCCCTGCGCCCCTACATGCACGGACTTGAGGTCATCGAGCCCGACTGAAACGGCGGCGCGGGCCGGCGGCAGACCTCGGTGGATTCGTTGTCCCTCGCGCCATCTCCTTACGGGGTGATGACCTAAATGCCGGAAGCCGGCGGCACGTTCTTATGCCGGCGCTCATGTTGCGGAGCGAGGGTGAGATCCGGGGATGCACGGTTCGCCGGTGAGGCGAGCGCCTGATCCTCGCGATGTCGTCACAAGGGCCTCTCGACGCTGTCCGAAAGTGATTCTTGAGGTCACGCCACATGGGCATGGGGGCTGTTTGGGATTCGAGGATTCGCGATTCCTGCCGAAACAAGGCGCTTTCGATAAACGGTTTTCGCTGTCCCGTTGCGCTTGGCGCTCCTCCCGGGAGTCGTGACGGCTTGACAGGAACTCCGTCCCGATACCGAATAAAATAAAGGGTGTAAAACCTCGGACGGCAGGTGAGCGCAGGTGCAGGGGGACGAGATACTCGGTATCATCAGGCGCATCACCCGCGATTTCGCCCCCATCCTCCCCGGCCTTCGCCTGGAAGTGGTCTCCCCGGAGGGATTCCGGGCCCGGGTGAGAGGCAAGCCCATCGTCGCCGATGAGGCCATGTTGCGTGCCGTCCTCGGTGAGGAGCGGGGAGGGGCGGGGAGGAGTGGGGCCCGGGCGCGTGAGAGGGCGGCGCTCGGAGGCGCCCCCGGGGGAGGAAGGACTTCCGGGGAAGGGGGAAATGCCGGAGCCCCGAGGGCATCCGGTAAGGTGCGTACGGGCACAAAAGCCGGCGATGCCGCGAGGATCGGCGGAGTTCCGGGCGGGGAGACGCGCGGCGTCTCCGACCGTACAGGCCCGGGGGCGGAAGGGCGGAAGCGGGAAAAGGCGGGAGAGGAAAGGTCACGTGAGGGAGCGGCGGAGAGGTATCCCCTCTACGCTCTCCCCACCAGTCGTACAATCATGGTGGAGATGAAGAGCCTCTCGGAGAGGATCAACCGCGAGGACCACCGTCTGCATCGTCCCCTTGTGGAGGGACTCGTCCTGCGCGAGGTCCTCTACCTCATCACCAGCGGCCAGCCTCTGCCCGATCCCCGAGCGCGCGCGGAGCGCATTCTCCGCCGTCACTGGCCCTTCCAGTACGCCGCCCTGCGCAGCGTGGGCCTGACGGTCACCGGTTTCGAGAGGCCCCAGACGCGACCGGAAATGGCCAGAGACAACTGAAGGCTTAGGTGTCCAGCGTTCGATGAGGGGGTGCCCGCATCGTTTCTACGGAAGTTGGCGCGCCTGCAGCCGCCCGGATCTCCGATTTCCGCGGACGGGAACCCTCGGCGGATTTACGCTTCGAGCCCACCCCAAGTAAAATGGTTCCTGGAGGGGTGGCAGAGCGGACTAATGCGGTGGTCTTGAAAACCATTAGCCTTCGCAGGCTCGCGGGTTCGAATCCCGCCCCCTCCGCCAGATCTTAAGCTCCATGAGGGCCCCCTCTCGAGCAGCGATGTCAGGTGATACCTCTCCACCGGCTGAAGAAGGAGCGAGAAGAAACGCGAAAACGAGACACGGCGCCGAGGGAAGGATCGTCTCGTATACCAAAACGCATGGAGCATCACCTATCCCCGTGCAACCGCCGCGTCGAGCCTGTCCCCGCGCCGCTGCATCACGATGGGCGCGTGTACCGGGGCGAACACTACTTTTCGATCCGGTAGGGGAGGGATTAGCGGCAGCGCATGGCCGTATGCGGGATCGTTGGCTATCGGGTTAGCCTTCCTCGGCTCGGTAGATCATGACGTCCAAGTCCTGGACGGTCACCAGGCCCTCCTTGACCAACTCGTCGATGACCGGGAGGACGGACCTGATGCGCTCCTCCCTGTCTATCACCTGGATGACCACGGGCAGGTCCTCGGACAGCCTGAGGATGGAGGCGGTGTGGATGCGACTGCTCTTCCCGTATCCCTCTATGCCCCGCAGCACGGTGGCTCCGGCCAGGCCCTTTTCCCGCAGCCTCTCCACTATGACCTGGTAGAGGGGCCGGTGGTGGAAATGGTCCTGCTCCCCGATGTATATGGAGAGCAACTTGGCCTTACCCTCGATCTTCATGAGACCGCCTCCTCAGATCAGTTTAGCGATCAGGATTCCCACAAGCGTCGCCGCAAGGCACCCGAAGAGTGTGGTGCCGGCGTTCAGGGCGGCCATGGCGTAAGCGCCTTCCCGCAGCAGCTCAACGGTCTCGTAGCTGAAGGTGGAGAAGGTGGTGAAAGCTCCCAGGAACCCAACGGCGAAGAAGAGCCTCACGCCCGGGCTCCAGGAGAACCTCTCCAGGGCCAGTATCAGGAAGAACCCGATGATGAACGATCCTAAGAGGTTGACCGCCAGGGTCCCGTAGGGAAACCCGCCGTCCGTGCGGTTGGATATCCATCCCGAGAGCCCGTACCTGGCCACCGCTCCGAGCATCCCTCCTATGGCAACCAGAAGATACCTCGTCATTCCCGCGACCTCTCCTGCGACTCATGCTACCGTGCTTGCCACGTAAAATCCGCCGCCATGGAGATGGTGGCTTGCCTTTCCCGCAAGGGGCGCCGCGTTAGGCGCTACGGGACCTTGAAAGAAATTCCGCCGCGGAAATAATACCACCTCCCAGTCAAGCCGTCATATCCGGCTTGCCGGTCGCTGCCCGGATACGGGTCTGAGGCGCGCTTGCGCCAGTGGGTTCGAGATGGCTGGAACATCATAATTGAAAGTTGCTCTGTTTGCGAATCGCCGGAAAGTATACGGCAAGATCTCGGTCGGCGCTTTGGGTTGGAAGGCGATCGAATGGAACACCTTCGTCATGGCAAGGCAGGAAAAACAAAAGGACGACAGGAACCTCGGACTTTCAATTTTCGACAAACGACGTCACGCCCGGCCCGCGAAGCGAAGATTCGGAAGTAAACCGAGGGAAAGGGTGCTGTATCGTTTCAGTAGGCGCTTTCCGGGTTGAAAAGAGTCGAGAGACCACCCTATCATCCTGACAAAACAAGCCGAGTTGGCAGGAAGAAAGGGGTGATCTCTCT
>NZ_MU158683.1:7576-10284 GCF_015711935.1 Candidatus Solincola tengchongensis | reverse complement strand
CGGATGATATTATATTCCATGGCCTCGGGACGGACGTTCGGTAACGGCGGGGTCCGGTCGCCCTGAGGGAAAGGATATAAGCGCCCGGCGCTGAACTTATGAAGGCGGCCCAAGACTCATGAGGGCGAGGCGGGCGGCTGCATTGGGAATCGTCCTTTCTCCCGGGGAGTCGGGTGGTGGACGGGTGGTGCCCCTCGTCGAGGGAGGAAGGGGAACGGGAGGTCCGCCGGGGCGGGTGGCGGCTTGTGCGCCGATGCCGCGGTGTATTAACGTCATGTAATCATGAAGGAATATCTGAGGAAGCTTTTCTTCTACCGGGAGCTGCTCTACAACCTCACCGTCAAAGAGGTGAAGGTAAAGTACAAGAATTCCTTCATCGGGTTCCTGTGGTCCATGGTGAACCCGGTGATGATGCTGGCCGTCTACTACGTTGCCTTCGGGATCATCTTCCGGCTGAGGGCCCTGGGGATGACCCGCTACGAGTTCTACCTCCTCGCGGGCATCCTCCCCTGGAACTTCTTCTCCTTGAGCCTCCTGCAGTCGGTGAGCGCGGTGGTGAACAACGCCGACCTGGTGAAGAAAGTCTACTTTCCGCGAGAGGTGCTGCCCCTCTCCTACATCGGGGCGGCCTCCTTCCACTTCCTGCTCCAGGAGCTGGTGCTGGTGGCCTTCCTGCTCATCTTCCGCGTGCGCCTCTCTCCCTGGATCTTCGCCCTGCCCCTGCTCCTCCTCCTGCAGCTGGTCTTCACCGCGGGGCTCTCCTTCTACCTCTCCGCCCTCAACGTCTTCTTCCGGGACGTGAGGCACTTCACGGAGATCGCCCTTCTGGCCTGGTTCTGGATAACCCCGGTGGTCTATCCCATATCCTTCATCCAGGACAGCTTCCCGGCCTGGGCGGAGAGGGTCTACATGCTCAACCCCGTGGCGCACATCGTGCTCCTGCGGCAGCGCCTCACCTATCACTCCCCGGTGGACGGGCCCCAGGCGGCCTATTTCTCCGTGGAGGGTTTCCTGTACGCCGTGGCCCTCTCGCTTTTCCTGCTGCTTTCCGGCTACTACCTCTTCTGCCGCCTGGAAGGGAGGTTCGCGGAGTTCGTATGAGCGTGGCCAGGGAGATCGGAGCGCGCGTCGTCTCGGACATCCCCGCCGTGGAGCTGCGGGGGGTGGGGAAGTGCTTCCGCCTCTACCGGGACGTCAACCGCTCCCTGAAGGAGAAGGTGGTCAACTGGCGCAAGCGGGGCTACGAGCTATTCTGGGCCCTGCAGGACGTGGACCTCACCGTGTACCGGGGGGAGACCTTGAGCGTCATTGGCCCCAACGGGTCGGGCAAGTCCACCATGCTCCGCCTGATGACCGGGATAATGAAGCCCAACCGGGGCAGCATCACCACCCACGGGACCATAGCCGCCCTCCTGGACCTGGGGGCCGGGTTCCACCCCGACCTCACGGGCCGGGAAAACATCTACCTGAACGCCTCCATCCTGGGCATCAGGAAGAAGGACCTGGAGCCCATCTTCCAGGAGATAATCGACTTCTCCGACTTAGGGCCCTTCATCGACAACCAGGTGAAGAACTACTCCGCCGGGATGTACGTGCGGCTGGGCTTCTCCATCGCCATCAACATCAACCCGGACATCCTGCTGGTTGACGAGGTGCTGGCGGTGGGTGACGAATCCTTCCAGGCCAAGTGTCTGGACCGCATCACCAGGCTGCAGGAGGGCGGGAAGACCATCGTCCTGGTGACCCATAACGCGGACATCGCCGCCGCCATCTCCGACCGGGTGATGTGGCTGGAGCGCGGTCGGGTGAAGATGCTCGGCGAGCCGCAGGAGGTGGTGGAGGCCTATCACGAGGCCATGAGCACCCGTCCCGAGGGGAGCGAGTTCGGCAACCGGGACATCGTCATCGAGCACGTCCAGCTCCTGGACGGGGAGGGAAGGCCCACGGAGGTCTTCCGCACCGGGGAACCCCTGGTGCTCAGGCTCCATTACACGGCGCGCAAGCGGGTGGAGGACCCGGTCTTCGGTTTCGGTTTCTACGACCGCCTGGGGCTCATGGTCTTCGGGACCAACACCCGGCTGCGGGAGGTGGACATCCCCCAGGTGGAGGGGAGCGGGGTGGTGGAGTTCACCATCCCCAGCCTCTCCATGCTCGACGGCAGGTATTACGTCTCCGTGGCCGCCCATACCCGGGACGGCCAGGTCAACTACCACTGGCTGGACAAGAAGTACTTCTTCGACGTCACCTCGCCGGGGAGGGATTCCGGATACCTGACCATGGAGTGCCGGATAAGGGTGACCCCGGAGGGGTGAACGGCGCGGGCGCACCGGAGCGCGGGTCGATAGGGGACGGAAAGGCGGTGAACACCGGCCATGGAGGAAAGAGAGGACAGGGGTTCGGGTAGCGAAGCGGTGAACATCCCCCCGGACCTTGAGGGAGTGGACGTCCACCGCATCATGGAGGACATCAGGAGGCGGGTGGAGGAAAAGAAGGCCGCCGGCCTTTACCGGGAGCTCCCCCTCGCCGAGCTGGAGAAGATGCGCCTCGGAGAGCGTGGGGAGGTTACCATCCAGGACCCCCTGCACGAGATCATCTTCAACGTGGAGTTGGCCCGGCATTTCGCCGTGGTGAGCAGCTATTATCCCATCGGGGCGCGGCGCACGCCGCTGGGCCCCTTCATCCTCCTGGCCAAGAAGGTGATCCGCCGC
>NZ_MU158683.1:0-7517 GCF_015711935.1 Candidatus Solincola tengchongensis | reverse complement strand
GAGCTATCGCAGTGGGGTGGACAGGTACTACGCCTGGGTGGAGCTGGGCCTGGGGGAGGAAGCGAGGGGCCACCTGGCGGAGGCGGCCAGGAGGTTCCCCGAGGACGTGGAGATCCTCAACCTCTGGTGCGGCAGGGGCGAGTTCCTGGAGGCGGCGAGGGAGGAGGGCAGGAAGGCCCTGGGCGTGGAGGAGGACTCCCGCCTGGTGCGTATCTGCCAGGAGAAGAACCTCCGGGTGCAGCACGCCTCCTCCCTGGATTACCTGGAGGCGGTGCCCGTGGACTCCCTCCCGGCGGTGTTCCTGCGGGACCTGGGGGAGAGGGGCAGCTTGGGCGACCTCTTGTGGGTGCTGAGCGCCCTGGCCTCACGGGTGGAGAAGACGGGCTCGGTGGTCATCCTCAACCACTATCCCCGCTCGGTCCTGGGAACGGAGGAGGCCTTCGCCGATCCCAGCCTGGAGCGCCTCGTCCACCCGGAGACCATGCGCGCCTTCCTGCACAACGCCGGGTTCCGCGAAGTGGAGGTGACATTCCTGGACCAGTTCGACGGGGAGGAGAGGCGGGCCTGGCTGGAGCGGCTGGGTGGAGAGGGCCTGGAGCTCCAGGACCTGGAGGAGGCGCTCTTCGCTCCCCGCCGCTACCTGGTGCAGGCCCGGCGCTGAAAGGGGCGCGGCCCGGTTTCCCTCGATGTTTGGAGTTCAGGAGGAGAAGAGGACTTGAGGGGCGAGAAGGTGGCCTTCGTCCCCCCGCGGTACGGCCGGACGGTGGTGGGGGGAGCCGAGGTCCTTACCCGCATGCTCGTGGAGGAGCTGCACTCCCGCGGTTGGCCCGTGGAGATCCTGACCACCGACGCCGTGGACCTCAACCGCCGGGAGGGCAAGGAGCGCTTCTCCGACCCCGTGGAGGTCATCAACGGGGTGACCGTACGGCGCTTTCCCTGGGACCGCACCAGGCTTACGCGCCGCTTCCACCGCCTGGAGCGCAGGATCGTGGAGGGGAAGAGGGTCTCCTTCTCCAGGCAGGAGTTCTGGTGCCGCAGCCTGGTGTGCAGCGAGGGGCTCCTATCCTACCTGGAGAGGAACGCCGAGCACTACCGCGCCTTCGTCTTCATCCCCTATCTCTTCGGGACCACCTACTGGGGCGTCAAGACGGTGCCGGAGAAGTCCTACCTCATCCCCTGCCTGCACGACGAGCCCTACGCACGGCTGGAGATCTTCCGCCGCATGATGCACTCGGTGCGCGGCGTGATGTTCAACACCCCGCCGGAGATGGAGCTGGCCCGCCGCCTCTACGGGCCGGACATAGCGGGGAAGGTTGTGGGGGGAGCGGCGCTCTACCCCTATCACGCCGACGGGGAGCGCTTCCGGCACATCTACTCGCTGAAGGGCGACTTCCTTCTCTACACCGGGCGCCGGGAGAAGCCCAAGAACACCCCCCTGCTGGTGAGGTATTTCTGCAACTACCTGGAGAACAGCGGACGGGAGGTGAAGCTTGTCCTGGCCGGCTCGGGCACGGTGGAGATACCCATGAGTTTCCGCAACCAAATCGTGGACCTCGGCTATCTCGAGGAGCGGGACAAGCGTGACGCCTATGCCGCCGCCACCGTGGTCTGCCAGCCCTCGGTCCGGGAGAGCCTCTCCCTGGTGCTCATGGAGGCCTGGCTGGCGGAGGTCCCCTGCCTGGTGCACGGGGATTGCGCGGTGACCCGATACCACGTGGAGCGCAGCGGCGGGGGGCTCTGGTTCGAGGATTACCCCACCTTTCACGAGGCACTGGATTTCCTCCTGGACCATCCCGAGGCCAGGCGGGCCATGGGGAGGAGGGGCAAGGAGTACCTCCTGGAGAACTATACCTGGGACCTCATCGTGCAGCGCTTCCAGGAGGTGTTGGAGGAGGGGGAGAGCAAGAGGGGATGAGGATCCACCAGTTGGTAGCCAGGCTGGACCCCGGTGACGCCATCAGCAATCAGGCGCTCTCCATGCACGAGCTCTTCCGCTCTTGGGGTTTCGAGTCCCACCTCTACGCCTTCGACATGGACGACTACGGCAAGAGGTTCGCGGAGTTCGACAACCGCTACCGCCGCTTCATGCACGAGCGGGACGACCTCCTCATCTACCATTTCGGGATCTACTGCGACAACCACCGCTACTTCCTGGAGAGCGCCAACCGCAAGGTGCTCATCTATCACAACATCACCCCTCCCGAGTTCTACGATCCCTACTACCCGGAGGCGGTGCGGCTGTGCCGCATGGGCCGGGAGCTCATGCCTCGCCTCAAGGAGTGCGACCTGGCGCTGGGAGATTCAGATTACAACCGGAGGGAGCTGGTGGAGGCGGGTTTCCCGGAGGAGAGGACGGGGGTCCTGCCCATCAACCCTCCGCTGAACAAGCTGGACGAGGTGGAGGAGGACCGGGCGCTCCTGCGGCGCCTGCAGGACGGCAGGACCAATCTCCTCTTCGTGGGGCGCGTGGTCCCCAACAAGCGGGTGGAGGACGTCGTCAAGCTCTTCGCCTGCTATCATTATGGGGTCAATGCCCGCTCCAGGCTGGTCATCGCCGGCATGCACCTGGCCACCTACCAGACGGCGCTCCTCTCCCTCACCGAGAGGCTGGGGCTCCTGGACAAAGTCCATTTCCTGGGAAAGGTGAGCGATTCCTCCCTCAAGGCCTGTTACCTCGGCGCGCATTACTACCTTTCCATGAGCGAACACGAGGGCTTCTGCGTCCCCCTCCTGGAGGCCTTCCACTTCGGTATCCCCGTCCTGGCCTACGCCGCCGGGGCGGTGCCGGAGACCATGGGAGGAGCGGGGGTGCTCTTCGAGGAGAAAGACTACCCCCTCCTGGCGGAACTCCTGGGAAGGCTGGACCGTGACGACCTCATGCGGGAGCGCATCGTCTCCGCGCAATACCGGAGGCTGGAGGACTTCCGCCCCGAGGCCTTCGCCGCCCGCCTCAGGGCGGTCGTCGATCGTTTCGCCTCCCCGGCGGGAGGGGAGAAAGCGCAGGCGGCAGCGGATGGGAGGGAGCCGGCGTGACCATCTACGTGAACGGGCGGGAACTCGAGGAGCACGGCCTGGTGGGTAAGTCGGAGGCCCGCAAACGGGCGGGGCTCTACCCGGAGGGCCTGCTCCGCGTCCTGGAAAGGAGTGCCAGGGACGAGCTGGCGGACAGCCGCTGCGCCATGGTGGAGGAGGTGCAGGAGCTGAACCGCGCCCTCTACGAGAGCGGGGCCCACCTGGAACCCCCTCCCGACCTGGCCCGGGAGGGCGAGAAGAAAGGGCGGCTGGAGTCCTTCCTGAGGCGCTTTCAGACCCGTTTCATACGCGCCGTGTGCGAGGGATATGTGCAGCAGCAGCAACTCTTCAATTCCTACCTCAGCAAGGGCCTCATCCTCTGTTTCCTCCAGGTCTACGGCAGGGAGGAGGAGATCCCCCTGGAAGGCGAGTCCATGCCGGATCCCGGCGCCCTCCGCCACGCGGAGTGGGAGCGGGAGACGGCCGAGGCGGTCGCCGCCGCTCTGCGCGGGTCCTCCTGCCTGGTGCTGGGCATCCCCGGCCTGGAGCTTCTGGAGGCACTGCAGGAGAAGGCGCGTTTGGTCCTGGCCGTGGACCCTTCCGAGGAGGTGGTGGCCAGGGCTCAGGCGCGCATGCTCCCTGCCTGGTGCGGCACCCGCTTCGCCGATCTCCTGGAGCTGGCAGGGGCGGAGGGAGAGGTGGTACTCGTCACCTGCCCGGAGGCCATTCCCGCAGGTGGGCTCAAGGAGTTGTTCGTGTGGGCCGCGGGCCACCTCCCGCCGGGCGGCAGGGTCCTGGTAGCCCTGAACGCCCCGTCCCCTGGAGGCATCGTGGACCGCGAGGGAGGGTCGCGGCCTTACACCCGCGCCTTCATATCCTCCCTCATGCGCAGCTGTGGTCTTGTGGCCGGCGAGCGGAGGCTTGATGGCAAAGTTTTCCTGGAAGGCCGCAAGGCCGAGGACGGTGGCGCCGGCGAAGGCGGGGGTGCCGCCGATGCAGGCGGGGAGGGTCGCTGATGCGCGCCCACCAGATCTGCGCCCGCCTGCAGTTCGGCGACGCGGTGACCAACCAGGTCCTGCGCATCCACGAGACATTGAGCTCCTGGGGGTGGGAGAGCCATGTCTACGCCTCGAGCAACGATGACGTCATGGCCCCGCTCAACGAGGGCCTCAGGGCCTACCGCCGCTTCATGGGTTCGCGGGAGGACATCCTCCTCTTCCATTACTCGGTCTACGACGACAACCACCGCCTCTACCTCGACAGCCGCAACCGCCGCGTGTTCATCTACCACAACATCACCCCACCGGAGCTCCTGGCCTCCTTCGACGCCCACCTGGCGGAGGTCTGCCGCCGCGGGAGGGAGCTGCTGCCCAGGCTCAGCCGCTGCGACCTGGCGCTGGGGGACTCGGAATACAACAGAAGGGAGCTGGTGGAGGCGGGTTTCGAGGAGGGGAGGACGGGAGTCCTCCCCATCTTCCTGGACTTGGAGAGGCTGGGAGGGGAGCACAACCCGCACCTCCTGGAGGAGCTGGAGGACGGCCGCGTGAACGTCCTCTTCGTGGGCAGGCTGGTCCCCAACAAGAGGGTGGAGGACCTCATCGACCTCTTCGCCTTCTACCACCACTACGTGAACGTCGCTTCCCGCCTTTTCCTGGTGGGCACATCATGGTCCGTGGACTACACGGAGGAGCTGGCCCGCCGGGTCAGGGCGTACGGATTGCGGGGCAGGATCTCCATCCCCGGGGGCTCGGAGGGAGTCAGCGATGAGGACCTGCGCGCCTATTACCGGGGAGCCCACCTCTTCGTCACCTGCAGCCTCCACGAGGGGTTCTGCGTGCCCCTCCTCGAGAGCATGTATTTTAGGGTGCCCATCCTGGCCCGACGCGCCGCCGCCATACCTCACACTCTGGGGGATGCAGGGGTCACCTTCGACAGCCTGGACATCCCCTTGCTGGCGGAGGTGATGGAGGAGATGGTCACCAACCGCTCCTTGAGGGAGGCGCTGTCGTCGCGCATGGAGAGGAGGCTCCAGGAATTCGATGCCTTCCGTACCGAGAAAAGGCTGAGGGATTACCTGGAGGCCCTGGCGGATTGAACTAACGAACCTCCACACGCAAGGTGACCGTCTCCCCTATCTGGGTCACGCACAGACAGTTGAGGGCCACGGTCAGGGTATAGTCTCCTGTTTGGAGGGGGGCCTGCAGGGCCACATAGAAGACCTCCATCTGTCCCGGGGACATGTCGCAGGGGAGCAGACCGTGCTGGACGCTGCGCAGTTCGGGCGCCTCCTCGGGGTCCCAGAAGGCGGTGACCTCCACTCTTCCGGCTTCCCCGGGCAAGTCCCTGTCCCAACCCGAAGCCCCCAGGTTGGCGGCGCTTACGGGCAGGGAGAACAGCTCGCCGGGGTTGAAGCGCAGCCGCAGCTCCTCTCCTCCCGGCTCGGCCCGGCCGACAGCGTAGGCTTTCTTGCCCAGGGCTTCGAGATCCAGGGAAAAGGATCCGGCAAGGCCCTCCCCGGCGCTTCCCGGAGGCACCCGGGTGACGGTGACCGGAAAGCGCCACTCCTCTCCCTGAAGGGGCCCGTCAAGAGCGGCGACGGTGAGCTCGTAGGTCCCTTCCCGCGCCGGAGCCCGGCCCCGGAACGCGGTGACCTTCCCCTCGCCGGGGTGGATGTAGAAGGGGAAGTAATAATAGGCCTCCTCGGAGAGCTCCTCCCGGCCCGAGGCGTCCCTCCAGGTGAGGCCCAGGTGCATGCGGTACTCGTCGGTGTTGAGGAAAGGACGGTCGGAGGGGTTGTAGAGTCCGAGGGAGGCGTTGAAGGCGGCTCCCGGGTTCACCTCCAGGGGGAGGAAGGGCCTTCTCTCCAGCCCCGAGGCGGGGAGGGTCTCCAGACCCTCCAGGGAGTAGAGGGTGATGTCCGGGGGGTAATCCCGGAGGAGAGAGACGCCCGGCAGGGACTCCAGCTGGGGGCGCAGGAAGCCTCCGGAATTTCCTGGAAAATAATCCCAATGAACCACCAGGTACCTGACTCCCAGGGCCCGGAGGAAGGAGAGGGAGCGCCGGCTGGGGAAGGAGAGCATCTCCGCGAGCGTCCGGCGGTAGAAGAGTGGATAATAACCGCTCATGCCGTTTACCAGCTTCTGCCAGTGATAGGTGGAGAAATAGGTGGCCAGCTGTTCGCGGAAGGCAGCCTTCAGGGCGTTGTCCACGTTCCCGTAGTTGATGACCAGGGGGTCCTCGTAGTCGGGGAAGTTCACCAGGGTGGGGGTGGGGACTTCGATCACCACGCCCCTCTCCATCTCCGCCAGGTCCCGGTAGACGGCGGGAACGCCGCCTCCCACGGGGACCGGTTCGAAGGGCATGAAGAGGGAGGAGAACTCCACGAACATGAGGGCCAGCACGGCGCAGGGCATGATGAAGGCGGTCCGGCGCCAGCCCCGCGATTCCAGGAACCGGAGAAACCACGCCGTTCCGTATGCGGCGAGCACGGAGAGGGAGAGGAGGACCACGATGTGGTAGCGGATGGGAAAACGCACCAGGCTGTAGATGGGCAGCTTGTGCAGGTATTTGAAGAGCAGGTTCTCGCCGCCGAGGAACCTCCTCCCCGTGGAAAGGACGAGGCAGAAAGCCGCCAGGAGGAGGAAGAAGAGGATGTAGGACCTCGGCCTTTTCCTATCCGGCGCTGGGGGTTGGACCTCGGCATCTTCACCTCCGCGAGGGGGAGCAGTTTGCGAGGCCGGTGTCGGAGAACTGCCTCCCGGAGCCGCCCCGGGTCCCTCAACCCCCTCGTCCTTGTCCGGGGAGGGGGCCGGGAAACCGGTTGCGTTTTCCCCGGCGCCGCCTGCTGCTACCGGTGTCCCTCCCGTGAGAAGCCGGTCGCAGCCCCGTTTTCCGAGGAACAGGGAGAGGAGGGCCAGGGCCAGCAGGGGCAGGACAGTGAAGCCGGGGAAGAGGGCATTGCCTTCCCCGATGTGCCCCCTGTTGAGGAAGTTCATATGGGAGTAGAGGAGGTTCTCGTCGATGACGCGGCGGTAGTCCGACGGCCTGGCCTCGAGTACCGGGTTCTCCGCCGGCCTGCTCTCCTCCTCGAGCACGTTGTCCCGCAGCCTCATGTAGGGGAGGGCGAAGGGGACAACGGCCAGGAGGCAGGCGGCGAGGACCAGTGAGGCGCCGGCCAGGGAGACCAGGTGCCTCCTGTTGCGCACGGAAAGAAGCCTCCACAGGAGGTAAAAGGCCAGGGGGATGGTGGAAAAGGCCAGCTGGTACCAGCTCAACAGGGCCTGTGACAGGAAGGCCAGCCCGAAGCCGAGGAGAAAGCGCTTCCCTCCCTCCTCGAAATAGCGGATGAGGAAGAGGAGAGCCAGGGGCTGAAGGAAATAGAGGGTCACGTGGACATGGACTATGGTGGAGAAGTGGTAAGGCACGAAGGCGAAGAAGAAGCCGGCCACCAGGCCCGCAGCCCGGCTGCGGGTGAGGTATTTGGCCAGGAGGTACATGGTGTACCC
>NZ_JACVJJ010000098.1:0-65318 GCF_015711935.1 Candidatus Solincola tengchongensis | reverse complement strand
GACGTCTCCACCAAGGTCTCCTGCCGGGACGGGATGGTGATCTGTGAACGCGCCGTTTACTGGAGGCCTGCGGCCGGTGGCTCCTGGGCGGTTGGCCACGACTCCCGGGGAATAACCCCTTAAGGGGTCAAGCTTGAAGTGTGAATTTGACCGGGGCAGACGTTAGGTTTAGGACTTGGCATCAGGACACTCAAGGACCTGAATACCCCCAAGGGTATCACGATTCAAGACCTGACCCCTTAAATCTCTGGAATGGGAGCTGGGAGAGGAAGTGCCCAGGTTGGTGGTGGACGCGCAGAGGCGCTTCACCAGGGAAGGGTTCGCCCCCATCGACCTCTCCTCGGGATTGGACGAGCTGCGCACGCAGTTCGCGCTGCGCGGGCTGGGGAACCTGCGGGAGCTCCGGGTGGGCGAAGACGGTGCCTCCATGCGCCTGGATAACTCCTGCATGCAGCTGCTCCTCGTGGGGATGCTACAGGGGACCTTCGAGAGGGCCTTGGGCATGGACTCCTCCGTGGACTGGGAGGTGGACGAGAGGGAGACCCTCCGCGTGGAGGTGAAGGCGCTCTGAGCGCGTGAACACGCGCCGACCACCTGCGCCACGGCCCAAAAGGCGGACGAAGCGTGACGGTCGGTGGGGCTTGCATCGAGAAGAGAGAGCCGGAAACCGGCAAGCCCGGCCTCGCGCCCATCACCCATCCTGGAGCTTTGGGTTCGCGACGCGTAGAAAGAGAGGCACGACCCGCGTGACGCGGAAAGATCCCGGCGCATCCCCGGCAATGGGGAGGCCCTCCCCCTCCGGCAGGGGGAGGGCCTTTTGGCCTTCGATTCGCTCCCTATATTTATTTTTATGCACACGTCGCCGGTCCGCAAGCAGAGCCGCCGAGCGGGCTCGGCACCGTTGTCACCAACAGCCGGCGGATCTCTTTTTTGTCAACCGCGCAAGCGTCGGCCGATCTCACGACCCCTGACGGCTGCTCAAGCCTCGGCGTAGACCGACTCGCCGACGCGGGTGAAGGTGAACTCGCCCTCGGAGTCCACGTCCACCTCGATGAGGTCGCCCTCCTTGAACTCGCCCTCCAGGAGCCTGACCGCCAGGCGGTCCTGTATCTGGCGCTGGATGACCCGCTTCAGGGGCCGCGCACCGTAGTCGGGGTCGAAGCCCTCCGAGGCCAAGACCTCCTTGGCCCGCTCGGTGATCCGGATGTCCAGCTTGCGGTCGGCCAGCCTCCGGCGCAAGTACTCCACCTGGATGTCCACGATCTTTTTGATCTCCTCCATCCCCAGGGGGTTGAAGACGATTATCTCGTCCAGGCGGTTGAGGAACTCGGGGCGGAAGTGGGCCTTGAGGGTCTCAAGGACCATCTCCCGCACCTGGTCGCGGTCCTTCACCGCCATATCCTGGAAGTAGTGGCTCCCCAGGTTGGAGGTCATGATGATCACCGTGTTCTTGAAGTCCACGGTGCGCCCCTGCCCGTCGGTCAGCCGGCCGTCGTCCAGGATCTGGAGCAGGACGTTGAAGACGTCGGAATGCGCCTTCTCGATCTCGTCCAGGAGGATGACGCTGTAGGGCCTGCGCCGCACCGCCTCGGTGAGCTGCCCGCCCTCCTCGTAGCCCACGTATCCGGGAGGCGCGCCGATGAGCCGGGAGACGGTGTGCCGCTCCATGTACTCGCTCATGTCCAGGCGCACCATGGCCCGCTCGTCGTCGAAGAGGAACTCGGCCAGGGCGCGGGCCAGCTCCGTCTTCCCCACCCCGGTGGGCCCCAGGAAGAGGAAGGACCCGATGGGGCGGTTGGGGTCCTGCAGACCGGCGCGGGCGCGGCGGATGGCGTTGGATACTTTTTCCAGGGCCTCGTCCTGGCCCACCACGCGGCGGCGCAGGCGCTCCTCCATGTGGATGAGCTTTTGCACCTCGCCCTCCAGGAGCTTGGACACCGGGATGCCCGTCCAGGCAGAAACCACCTCGGCGATGTCCTCCTCGTCCACCTCCTCCTTGAGCATCTTGCGGTCCTTCTGCAGCTCCTGCAGGCGGCGGTTCTCCTCGTCCAGGGCCTTCTGCGCCTCCACCGCCTCGCCGTAGCGCAGGCGGGCCGCCTTCTCCAGGTCGCCCTCGCGCTCGGCGCGCTGCTCCTCGATGCGGATCTGCTCCAGGCGCTCCTTGAGCTCGCGTATGCGGGTGATGCACTCCTTCTCCGCCTGCCAGTGGGCCTTCATCTCCGCGCTCTTCTCCTTGAGCTCGGCGAGTTCCGCCTCCAGCTTCTCCAGCCGCTCGCGGGACGCCTTGTCCTTCTCCTTCTTCAAGGCCTGGCGCTCGATCTCCAGCTGCTTGATGCGCCGCTCCACCTCGTCGATCTCCGTGGGCATGGAGTCGATCTCGATGCGCAGGCGGGAGGCCGCCTCGTCCACCAGGTCGATGGCCTTGTCCGGGAGGAAGCGGTCGGAGATGTAGCGGTCGGAGAGCACCGCTGCCGCCACCAGGGCCGAGTCCTGGATGCGCACGCCGTGATGCACCTCATAGCGCTCCTTCAGGCCGCGCAGGATGGCGATGGTGTCCTCCACGTTAGGCTCCCCCACGTAGATGGGCTGGAAGCGACGCTCCAGGGCGGCGTCTTTCTCCACGTGCTTGCGGTACTCATCGAGGGTGGTGGCGCCGATGCAGCGCAGCTCCCCGCGTGCCAGAGCGGGCTTGAGCATGTTGGAGGCGTCCACCGCTCCCTCCGCCGCGCCGGCACCCACCAGGGTATGCAGCTCGTCGATGAAGAGGATGATCTGGCCCTCGGCGTCGGTTATCTCCTTGAGCACCGCCTTTAGCCGGTCCTCGAACTCCCCGCGGTACTTGGTCCCGGCCACCAGGGCCCCGAGGTCCAGGGCGATGAGGCGCTTGTTCTTGAGCCCCTCCGGGACGTCACCGGCCACGATGCGCTGGGCAAGGCCCTCCACGATGGCCGTCTTGCCGGTGCCCGGCTCGCCGATGAGCACCGGGTTGTTCTTGGTGCGGCGGGAGAGCACCTGCATGACGCGGCGTATCTCCGCGTCCCGCCCGATCACCGGGTCCAGCTTACCCCGCCGGGCCAGGTCCGTGAGGTCACGCCCGAAGCGCTCCAGGGCCTGAAAGCGCTCCTCCGCCTCGGGGTCGGTGATGCGCTGGCTGCCCCGCACCTCGCTCATGGCCTGGAGGATGCGGTCGCGGTCGATGCCCCGCCGGCGGAGGATGTCGCCCGCGTCGCCCCTCTTCTCCTCGGAGATGGCCAGGAAGAGGTGCTCGGTGGAGATGTACTCGTCTTTAAGCTTGTCCGCCTCGGAGAGGGCGGACTCCAGGACGGCCGCCGTGCGCGGCGAGATCTGCACCGCGCCCACGGCACCGGTCACTCTGGGAATCTTTTCCAGGGAGGAAGCCGCCGCTGCGGATAGCGCCGCCGGGTCCTCCCCTATCTTCTCCAGGAGGGAGGGCACGGTGCCGCCCTCCTGGCGCAGCAGGGCCAGGAGCAAGTGCTCCGGCTCGATGAACTGGTGGTGGCGCTCCCCGGCCAGCCGCTGCGCGTCGGCCAGGGCCTCGCGCGCCTTTATGGTCAACTTGTCCAGGCTTATCATCCTACCTACCTCCTCTTACGGCTAGCGCCGTTCTATGTTCATCCCTCGCGGGATAGTCCTCTCATCGCGGGCCCCGGGAAGGGGCCGGTATATATCAACCCCCGAAGCGGGGAGCATTCCTTTACTGCGGCCGGGGCCGGAGGCCGGCTCTCGGCCTCTCCCGTGTATATCCTCATCCCTCGCGGGATAGTCCTCTCATCGCGGGCCCCGGGACGGGGCCGGTATATATCAACCCCCGAAGCGGGGAGCATTCCTTTCCCGCGGCCGGGGCCGGAGGCCGGCTCTCGGCCTCTCCCGTGTATATCCTCATCCCTCGCGGGATAGTCCTCTCATCGCGGGCCCCGGGACGGGGCCTATATGTCAACCCCCGGACGTGGGGATCGTTCACTTTGTCCGCTCGCGAAAGCGGGGTGTCCCGCTTTCCCTTTATCGCTCCTCGGGACCACGGCGGGCCCAGGTCCCCAGGAAGGGATTGGCCTGGCGGGGCAGCATGAGCTCCCCGCGGGGAACGGGCACGATGTCGTTACGGAAGCTCTCCCGCACCATGCGCACCCGCTCCTCCATCTCCCTGCGGGCCTCCTCCAGCTCCTCCTCAAGGGCCCGGATACGCCCGCGCATTACCTCCAGGCTGCGCTGCAGGTCAAGGATCATCTTCACCCCTGCCAGGTTGATGCCCATATCCTGGGTGAGCTCCTGTATGAGCCGGCACTGCTCGATGTCCGCCTCGGAATAGCGCCTGCGGTTGCGCACCCGCGCCGGGCTGAGCAGCCCCTTGCGCTCGTAGATGCGCAGGGTCTGCGGGTGCACGTCCGCCAGCCTCGCGGCCACGCTGATGACGTAGAGGGGCTCGTCGGACCTACCACGGGTCTCCCCGCCGGCCCTCTCCGCACCCGCCTCCGGGTTCCCGGTCTTCTTCCTTCTCTCCTTCATGCCACCTCACCTACGCTTCCAGGAAGGCGCGGGGGTTCTCCTTCTCCAGCTCCTTGAGTTTCTGGATGAGCTCCTTCTCCTTGGAGCTGAGCTTCTGGGGCACCACCACGCGGGCGGTGACGATCATGTCCCCGTGCCCCTTCCCCTTGGGACGGGGCGCGCCCTTCCCCCGCAGCCGGAACTTCTTCCCGTCCGAGGTCCCGGCCGGTATCTTCAGCTTGACCCTCCCGTTGATGGTGGGGACTTCCACCGTGGTCCCCAACGCCGCCTCGGCGAAGGTCAGGGGAAGGTCCAGGAGGATGTCCGCGTCCTTCCTCTTGAAGTACTTGTGCGGCCTGACGTGCACGTTGACGTACAGGTCCCCGGGCGGGCCGCCCAGGGGTCCCGCCTCCCCCTTTCCCGGAAAACGGACCTTGCCGCCGTCGTTTATGCCCGCCGGGATCTTCACCTTGATGCTACGCGTGGACTCCACCGCGCCCGTGCCCCGGCAAGTGGGGCAGGGGTTCTCGATGACCGTCCCCCGCCCGCCGCAGTTCGGGCAGGGGCGTGAAAAGGCGAAGAACCCCTGGTTCTGGGAGACCGTCCCCCGCCCTCCGCAGGTGGGGCAGGTCTTGGGCAGGGTCCCCGGTTTGGCACCGCTCCCCCGGCAGGTGGGGCAGGCGCTCCTGCCGCTCAACGTCAACGGCACGGTCACGCCGTGTATGGCGTCCTCGAAGGAGATGGTCACGTCGGCGGTGATGTCCCTTCCCTTCCTGGTCTCCCGCCTCCTGCCCGCGCCCATCCCGGTGAAGAGGTTGAAGAGGTCGCCGAGGTCGCCCAGGTCCTCCAGGTTCCCGGTATAGGTGTAGGTGCGGGCGCCCGGCCGCGACCCGAAGGTCCCGAAGTCGAAGCCGAACCCCGGCCCCGGGCCTCCCGCCCCCATGAACATGGCGCCGGAATCGTACTGGCGGCGCTTCTCCGGGTTGGAGAGGACCTCGTAGGCCTCGTTTATCTCCTTGAACTTCTCCTCGGCGTCCTTGTTCCCCGGGTTGGCGTCGGGATGGTACTTCCGGGCCAGGCGGCGGTAAGCGTCCTTTATCTCCTTCTCGGACGCGTTCTTGCTTACTCCCAGAATCTGGTAATAATCCTTGTAGCCGTCCACCTTACCTCGCCTCTGCCTCAGGGGCCGCTTCGTCCAAAGGGTTACGGTCCTCCCCTCTTTAAGGGGGTTTCCGCCCTCAAACGGGCTCTCCCGCCCTTAACCCTTCCCGCACGGACCCTCCCGCGCGGTCCCTTCCTTCGCGAACCGGATGGGCGTTTCCTCATCCCGCCCCCGTCCGGTCGAAGGGCCGACAGGCGACCCCCATTTCCTATTTGCACTTGCTCACCGTGGCCCGCGCCGGACGGAGCAGGCTCCCCTTATAGCGGTAACCCTTCTGATGCACCTCGACCACCGTCTCGTCCTCGTGGTCGTCGCTGACCACGGTCATCACCGCTTCGCACTCGGCGGGGTCGAAGGGATGGCCGTGGGGGTTTATCTCCTCCAGCCCCTCCTTCTTGAGGATGTCCATCAGCTGCTGGTATACCATGCGCACCCCGACGGCCAGGGAGTCCTCCCGATCCGGACAGGCCTCCAGGGCCTTCTCCAGGTTATCTATAACCGGAAGCAACCCGGCGATGAGATGGCGGTTGGCCTGCTCCACGATACGGGTCTGCTCCCGGATCATGCGCTTCCGGTAGTTATCCAGCTCCGCCTTCTGGCGCTGCGCATCCTCCAGGTACTCGCGGGCCTTGGCCTGCGCCTCCCCCACTCTCTCCTCCAGGTCCAAATAGGCTTCTTCGAGCTCCTTCTTGGTCATGCGGTGGAGCTCCCGCCGCCTCTTCTCGCGCGGGTCCTCCGCCTCATCCTTGACGGAGCCCGTTCCCGATCCGGAGGGTCCGGGGTGCGCCCCGGCCTCTACCCTCTCCTGGAGCTCTTCCTTTTCCTCTCTGGTCCCGTCTTTCCTGGTCTCGTCCATCATCCACCTTCACCTCTTCCCGATGCCCGGTCCTTTATGGAGGGGGCTGGTCGTGCGGCCAGCCCCCTCGCGGGACCAAGCAGGAAGGAGTCGCCTCCCTTGAGGCTCACTTCCCCTCCACCTTGATGGGGATCTTCTTGGGCTTGGCCTCTTCCGCCTTGGGCAGCTCTATCTTGAGCACCCCGTCGGAGACGGTGGCCGTCACCTTGTCCTCGGCCACCTTCCGCGGCAGGGGAATGGTGCGCTCGAAGAGACCGTAGGCCCGCTCGATGCGGTGGTAGTTCTCCTCCTTGACCTCGGAGGTGAACTTGCGCTCCCCCTTGATGCGGAGGATGTCGTCCTCCAGGGAGATCTCCACGTCCTTGGCGTCCAGCCCGGGCAGCTCCGCCTCGACCACCAGCTTGTCGTCGGTCTCATACATGTCGATGGCGGGCGCCCAAGTGGCCACGGTCTCCGAAGCAGGCTCCAGTCCCCTGAAGAAACTGCGGCGGAAGAGACGGTTCACCTCGTCCTGCAGGTTCATCAGGTCCCGGAATGGATCCCACCTGACGATAGCCATATGCCTCACCCCTTTCCTGGTAATCTATGCCAAGACCGCCGCGGCGGCCTTGAGCCCTACGTTTACATCTCCTCGTAATCCGCCTCGTCGATCACCTCGCCCTCGGCCTCCTCGGTCGCTCCGTAGCTCCCGTCGCCCTCGGGCGCCGTGCGGGCACCCTCGGCCTTGGCCTGGGCGTACATGTGCTCGGCCAGCTTGTAGGAGGCCTGCATGAGGATCTCCGTCTTGCGGCGGATGTCGTCGACGTCCGAGCCCTTGAGGGCCTCCTTCACGTCCTCGAGGGCCTTCTCGATGGCCTTGCGGTCATCGGGCGACACCTGGTCCCCCAGCTCGCGCAGGGACTTCTCGGTGGTGTACACCAGGCTGTCCGCGTTGTTGCGCACCTCCGCCTCCTCGCGCCGGCGCCGGTCCTCCTCGGCGTGGGCCTCGGCGTCCTTGATCATGCGCTGTATCTCCTCCTCCGTGAGCCCGCTGGAGGCGGTGATGGTGATCTTCTGCTCGTTGCCGGTGGCCAGGTCCTTGGCCGAGACGTGCAGGATGCCGTCGGCGTCGATGTCGAAGGTCACCTCGATCTGCGGCACCCCGCGTGGCGCCGGCGGTATGCCCACCAGCTGGAAGTTCCCGATGAGCTTGTTGTAGGCCGCCATCTCGCGCTCGCCCTGGTAGACCTTGATGTCCACGCTGGTCTGCCCGTCGGCGGCGGTGGTGAAGATCTCGCTCTTCCGGGTGGGGATGGTGGTGTTGCGCTCGATGAGCTTGGTGAACACCCCACCCAGGGTCTCGATGCCCAGGGAGAGCGGGGTGACGTCCAGAAGGAGGACATCCTTGACCTCGCCCTTGAGCACCCCCGCCTGGATGGCGGCGCCCATGGCCACCACCTCATCGGGGTTTATGCCCTTGTGGGGCTCCTTGCCGCCGGCCAGCTTGCGCACCAGGTCCTGCACCATGGGCATGCGCGTGGCCCCGCCCACCAGTATGATGTGGTCCAGGTCCTTGGGCTCCAGCCCGGCGTCCTTCAGGGCGCGCTTAAAAGGACCCACGCACTTCTCCAGCAGGTCCGCGGTCATCTTCTCGAACTCCGCCCTGGTCAGGGTCATGTCCAGGTGCAGCGGCCCCTCAGGGGTGGCGGTGATGAAAGGCAGGTTTATGTTCGTCTGCGTGGTCGTGGACAGCTCTATCTTGGCCTTCTCCGCCGCCTCCTTGAGCCGCTGCAGGGCCATCTTGTCCTCGCGGAGGTCGATGCCGTGCTTGGCCTTGAAGTCGTCGGCCATCCAGTCGATGATGCGCTGGTCCCAGTCGTCGCCGCCCAGGTGTGTGTTCCCAGCGGTGGCCTTGACCTCGAAGACGCCCTCGCCGATGTCCAAGATGGACACGTCGAAGGTCCCGCCACCCAGGTCGAAGACCAGGATTGTCTGCTCGTTCTCCTTGTCCAAGCCGTAGGCCAGGGCCGCCGCGGTGGGCTCGTTGATGATGCGCAGCACGTTGAGCCCGGCGATGCGCCCGGCCTCCTTGGTCGCCGTGCGCTGGGCGTCGTTGAAGTAGGCGGGAACGGTGATCACCGCGTCGGTGATCTTCTCGCCCAGGTAGTCCTCGGCGTCCGCCTTGAGCTTCTGCAGGATCTTGGCCGAGATCTCCTGCGGCGTGTACTCCTTGTCGCCCAGCTTCACCCTCTCCGTGGTCCCCATCTTGCGCTTGATGGACACCACGGTGTTCTCCGGGTTGGTGACCGCCTGACGCTTGGCCACCTGGCCCACCAACCACTCTCCGGTCTTGGATATGGCCACCACCGAAGGTGTCGTACGCCCTCCCTCGCTGTTGGGGATGACCGTGGGCTCCCCACCCTCGAGGATGGCCACGACGGAGTTGGTGGTACCCAGATCGATACCCACTGCCTTCGCCATTTCCCTTTTCCTCCTTTATCTGTGATCTATCTCGCCACTCTTTGTCTTGGATGGCTGTCGGTTCTTCCCATCCGGAATCAGCCATCGTTCCATATCAAACTTAAGCCTATCTTTACTATATATCTTGATAATATTATTGTCAAGAATAATTACAATATTATTTTCAATTTTAAGGATGAAGGGAACCCGGAAAATGTTCCCGCCAGCGCAGCAGCCGCTTCCGATACCCGTACTGTGCGGAATGCAAGAAAAACAACGCCCGGAAGACGTCCCCGCCCTCCCGGGAACCGGGGGAAGCGGCCAGAGCCGCCGGCCCATCCCGGGGACCGTATATCCAGGAAGGCGCCCGGCCTCACGGTTCACCAGGTAGCGGTGAGGATACCAGGGAGCTCGGATCACGGGAGCTGGCCACGGGGAGACCCTCGGCGGTCTGGGGGGCAAGTGCGTCCCTTCCCCTCCCGCCTCACCCCTGAGGGAATGCCTTCCGCCTCGGGAAAGAGGCCGCGCCGTCATCTCGGGGGAAGAGCGGGGGCGGGAGGGTCGACAAGCTCATCCCGCTGTGCCACCTGCCGCAAGGCCATGCGTCAACGCCAAACAGGCACTGTCATGACCGACGGAGGACCCGTTCCTTCACGGCGTCTGCGACAGGCACCGTGGATTCCACAGGGGGACGGGGCAGTCATCCGCGAGGCCGCCATCAGGTGCGGACCACCATGTGCAGCCCGTAGACGAAGTAGAAGAGCCAGAGCAGGGCTATGGGATAGACCAGGAGGGAGGCATTGAAACGGATGAAGGGCGGCTTGTAGAGGAGGTGCATGCCGGCGGTGAAGACCAGGGCTCCGGGGAGGGCCAGGGCGATGAAGAGCTTGAAGGTCCAGCTCTGGGGGACGATGAAGTTGACCACGGCCACGGGTATGAGGAGCGCGCACATGGGGATCATGGCCTTGAGAAGTCGCTCGGCCCCGAAGACCACCCCCGAGGTCCGGAAACCGGCCGCGGCGTCGAAAGGCACGTCGTTGGCCACACTGGGCATGTAGAGGGTGGAGGCGAAGAGGAACCCGTAGACCAGGGGCCAGATGGGAGGCCAGGTGTCCGGCTGCAGGAGCTTCCATCCGGCGGTGAGCAGGACGCAGGCCCCGGTGGCGTTGGTCACGATGTCCAGGACCGGCTTGTTCTTGAAGCGGAACCAGGGATGGGAATAGAGGACGCCTAGGATGGCCACGGAACCGATCATGAACCAGGCGAACTCCCTCCCCGCCAGGAGGGAGAGGACCACGCATCCCGCAGCGGTGAGGAGGAAGACCGCCGCCGTCTCCAGCTTCCCCATCTCCCCGGTGACGAAAGGCTGGTCGGACATGTGGAGGTCTCCTTTGTACATGTCGTTGTGCAGGCGGTCGGACTCCACGTCGGCGTAGAAGTTGAGCGTGCTGGAGAAGAAGGAGCCGCAGAGGAAGGCCAGGAAGGCCAGGGCCACCCGGTAGCCGGGGGCGTCTCCCCCTCCCTCGGCGGCGGCGGCGAAGCCCAGGGTCATGGGAAAGAGGTAGATGAACATAGTGCGGACGCGGAAGAGCCTGGCGTACTTGTCCATCGCCTGGCGCAACCGGGAGGCGGCTTCAGCCTGCACAACAATCACCCTTTCCTCAAACGCCGACCGACATGACCTGGCACCCCCGCACCATCAAGACCCCCTCATCTAGATTAAAACAGAAGGCCATCCGTTGTTCAACAACTCGGGCGCATCGCCAATCGTACAGGATCGATCGCTTATGAGATCCCCCCTTGTTGCGTCGATCTGCTTGCCTTGCCAGGATGAGAGGCTCTCCCCCCAACCCCCTAAAGCCCGGGGGCGCCGATCGAAACCAAAGCGGCGCCTGGCGGACGTTTTTAGGATCGGCAGAAACCGTCTCGATCCTCGCTCTCCCCGCCGGTCGCCGTTGTCCAGAGGTGAAAGATCGCTGCGCACCAACCCAGGGCCCCTCTTCAAGGGTTCAGTGGAGCACGGCCGTTCTCAGGGCCGGGAAAACGCTCCACCACCCGCGAGGAGCACATCCCCGCGCTGCGCAGCGGGGCTACCCGCAGGCGAAGGCGGCCTCATCCGAGGAGGGGAGGAACTTTTTCCATTATCTTCCAGAATACGTTCTGGACCCAGGGTTCGCTCTCCAGGCGGGCTACGTCCACCTGGAAGAGGAAGCGGGAGCCGTAGAGGGCGATGACGTCCCCCGCCCGGGGATTCTCCGGCACCTCGTCCCCCAGGGCGATACGCAGGGCCACCGCGGCCACCTTACCGGAGACCACCACCACCCGCGGCCCCACCAGGAGGATCTCCTCCGCGAGGTAAGGGGCGCAGCGGCGGAGCTGAGCCAAAGTGACCTTCTCCGGCGCGCAGCGCAAGGCGGTCGAAAAATACATGGCGCACCGGGATAATCCGGACACGAGGGCGAGGCTCTTCCGCGCGGTCTCCTTCCAGCCGCCCCACGGGTCCTCGGGCGAGGCCCCCGGCCCCGGCTTTCCCGCCAGGAAGAGGATGTCCGCCCCGGGAGAGCCGCGGCCGGGAATGCCTTTCCCCAGCCCCGGGCAAAGGGAACAGCGGGAGACCGCCTCCCGGAGGGCATCCAGGTCGGCCTGGACCTTCAGGCGGACGCTCTCTCGGAGCGCTTCCCGTTCTCCGTTCCCTCCCTCAGCCATCAAAAATCTCCACCGTGATCGAAGGCCAACCACGCCCGCGCATTGAATACATTATATTGTATTTTCCCGAAAATATCTCCACAAAATATTGACATCATCAATATATATGGTTTATTATTAGCAACAAAATACAAGATATGGGCTGTATGTGAGGAGGGGTGCCGTTGCCGGTCAAGGAGAAAACCAGGTCCACAGCGCTGAAGGAACGCCACAGACCGTATTTCCTCGAGGTCTCCTACGACGAGATGAGCGACGAGGACCTCATCGCCTGTATAAGGCGTGGGGACTCCCAGGCGGAGGCCTATCTCCTCAACAAGTACCAGTACCTGGTGCACGTCAAGGCCAAGTCTTACTTCCTGGACGGGGCGGAGCACGACGACACCATCCAGGAGGGGATGATAGGCCTGTACAAAGCGATCCGCGACTACAAGTTCAACGACATCTGCTCCTTCCGCTCCTTTGCCGTCCTGTGCATCACCCGGCAGATAATCACCGCCGTGAAGACCCACACCCGCAAGAAGCACAACCCGCTGAGCTGCTACCGCCCGCTGGAGGCCCAAGCCTTCGACGAGGGAGGGGAGTACGTCTATTACGCCGGTAGCGGCCTGAACACCAAGGTGGAAGACCCGCTGGAGCTCTTCATCTTCGAGGACGAGGTGACCCGCGTGATCCATATCCTCAAGGAGAAGCTGAGCGGGCTGGAGTGGAAGGTGCTGGTCTCCTACCTGGAGGGGAAGAGCTACAAGGAGATCGCCGAGGAGATAAACCGGGACACCAAGGTAGTGGACAACGCCCTCTGCCGCATAAAAGTCAAGATAAAGAACCACGTGGAGCCGCTCCTCAACTGAGGACAACCTGGGTCTGCCCCCTCCCGGAGCGCCCGATGGCCGCCGGAGGGGGTTCTTATGTGTGTGGGTCCAACTCACATCCCACGGAGCCATGCCGCTCCCCTTGTCGCGCCCCAAGACCGGGGGACGCATCTCCGCCCGGCGGCGTGTTCCCGGGGACGGCGATTGCCCCGTGCTCGCCTCCCTATCCCCGATAAGCGGAAAGCATCATGCCGTGACCCCTGCAATCTCGCGGTGTCGGAGCGTCTCGTTAGCCGTTTCCAGGGTTGAAGAGGTTGGGAGAACACCCTGCCATCCCGGAAGTCACCCTTGTAAGCATGTAAAGAAGGAAATAAAATAGTCATTTAGTGATAATCAATACTTCACGATTTTTCCGAAGATTGTGATCATGCTATCGGAAGCCGTCGGGCGGGGATCATTCCACGGGAAGCCGTCTGGCATCATGCGGTTCGGGTATCCTAAGGGAATCCGTCGGGTGGATCTCGGCAAGCGTCGCGGTTCACAGGAAGCAGGCGGGACGGGGACCGGAAACCGTCTCCGGTAATGGGGCCCGCTTCCCGCACCGGCCCGGAGAGGGCCGGAGTGGCAGCAGAGGAGGGACAGGGATGAACAAGTGGGAAGAGGAGTACAAGAGGAAGCTGACCACCCCCGAGGAGGTGGCCAAGACGGTCAAGGACGGGGACCGCATCTTCTGCGGGAGCGGTTCCTGTACCCCCGACGCGCTCCTCAACGCCCTTTTCGACCGGGCGGAGGAGCTAAGGGACGTGGTCTTCGGGGGACTCATCCTCCTGGCCCCCACCTACAAGGTCCTCAAGATGGAGCTCACGCGAAACATCCTCTTCGACAACTTCTACGCCACTCCCCTGGACCGCGAATCCCTGCGGGAGGGCATAAGCGTGCACACCCCGTTCCATTTCTCGGAGCTCCCCCGCCTGGCCTCCGAATACCGGGGTTACCGCAAGATATTCACCCAGTGCGGTCCCATGGACAAGAACGGCTACTTCAGTTGCGGGGTCTCCGGGAATTTCCTGGACGTGGTGGACAAGGTGGACGAACTGGTCCTGGAGGTCAACCAGTACCAGCCGAGGGTGCACGGGCGCAATTTCTACCACATCAGCCAGGTGAGCGCCATCGTGGAGAACCACCACCCGGTCTTCGACCTCCCGCCGGAACCGGCCACGGACATCGACCGCCAGATCGCGGAGAACATCGTGGAGCACATCGAGGACGGGGCCACCATCCAGCTGGGCATCGGCGCGGTGCCCAACGCCATCGGGGAATGCCTCATCGAGCACGACCGGCACCATCTGGGATGCTACACGGAGATGATACCCGACGCCATCATGAAGCTCTTCGAGGCCGGAGTGCTGGACAACACGAAAAAGACCTTTCATCCCTACCAGTTCAACGCCTTCTTCGCCGCGGGTTCCAGCGCCCTCTATTCCTGGCTGGACGACAACCCCATGATCTGCTTCACCCCCATCAGCTACAACAACGACCCCTACAACGTGGCCAAGAACGACCGCATGGTGGCCATCAACTCCACCCTGGAGATAGACCTCACCGGCCAGTGCTGCTCGGAGTCCTTCGGTCCCTACCAATACACGGCCACGGGGGGCCAGGTGGACTTCACCCGGGGGGCCTGGATGTCTCGGGGCGGGAAGGCCTTCATCGCCCTCCACTCCACGGCGAAGGACCGGGAGACCGGGGAGACGGTGTCCAAGATAGTGCCCCAGCTGCGGCCGGGGGCGGCGGTGACCCTCACCCGCACCGACGTCATGTACGTGGCCACCGAATACGGGGTGGTCAACCTCAAGGGGAGAAGCCTGCGGGAGAGGGCGCGGGAGCTGATAAGCATCGCCCATCCCGACTTCCGCGGGGAACTCAAAAGGTACGCGCGCGGCGTGAAGTACTTCGTGCTCCCGGAGCATGAGGAGGGCCTGTAGGGAAAAGCCCGCAGGGCATGTACCGTCAAAGGCCTCGACCGCCAGGTGTTTGGGGGCAAGCGCGCCGGCGGCATGATCACAGGGGGGAAGGCCGCCTCGCGCTCCCGAACACGAGGGGCACCCGCGGGAGCGGACCACCCTGCCCCTGCTCAACCTGAAGTTGCGGCTGCAAGATAAAGGCGGGGCGGCAGTACCGGACACGGCGCGGGTTGCAGCGGCGAGAAGGATCGGGGAGCTCTCCCCCTCCGAGCACGGCGGGGAGTCCGCGGAGCGGTCGGAGATACAGGCACTCGGTTACTTCTTCCCCTTCTTCTTCCTCTCCGCCGCCCTGCGCTTCTTCTCCTCCTCCACGGACCGGAAGAAGAAGCGGTTGAAAGCCGCGGCCAGAAAGGCGGTCTTCCCGCCCTCAAGGAGGGACATGCACAGGAGAAAGATCAGAGACGCTGGGACCGGCCTCCGGAGGAGGGCGAGGAGGAAGTATAGCCCCAGCATCAGGGTACGCACGGCGAACTCCGGAAGGAGCATGAGCTTGAGCGCCTCTCCGTACCTGGGCCTCACCAGGCGGTAGGCGGCGCGCAGCGTCTCATCCACCTTCCGGCCCCCGCCTATGGTGACGACCTGCGGCGCGGTCACCACCAGCACCAGGGCGAGGTCCGCCGCGAAGTACCCCAGGTAGAAGAACTGCAAGGTGGAGATCACCACCAGGCTCCCCACGTTGGCCCCCCCGGCCAGGAAGAGGCTGAGGACTATGCCCAGCACCATCTGGGCGACCATGTTGGCCATGACGGCTATGACTCCCCAGGTGAGGCCGGTGAAGAAGACCGGACGCGAGGATTCGAGCAGACGACGGTATGCCCGCCGGAACGACCCCTTCTTTCCGCCGCCTCCCTCACTCTCCTCCCACACATCCCCGGGGACCCTCCCCGCATAAAGCAGGGCCGCCATACACCAGAAGACGAAGTGCAGGCAGAAGCACACCGCGTATCCCACGAGGAGCAGGAGCAAGAAGAGCGTGGTGGAGGCATAAGTTACCAGAAACTGGCTGAGAAACACCAGGGGCAGGACGGAAGCCGCGAGGAGAAGCCACATGCCCGGAAAGGAAGTCCAGTCCCCCCATGCCGGGCGGGCCAGCTCCTTGAGCCACGATCTCTCCCTGTCCGCCACCTCTCGCGCCTTCCACGCCTTCTCTCTCGCTGGGAGCATTCCGCGCCTGTCCCCGGCCCCCCAGCGCCGGGAGCTCCGCCGGGCGGCGCGCCTCCAGACCGCCGAGCCTCCGGCCCGCAACCGCGGCCCTGGCCTCAGCGCTGCGGGAGCAACTATCACGCCCGTGACCACCCGGGCTCCCGGCCGGAAACCACGACCTTCCAACGGCCGCCGGGGAATCGCTACCTAAAGATAATCGCGGCATTCCGGGGCGTCAACCGCGAGCGGGGAAACCCGGCCGGAGCGGGCCGGGGAAGGACCGTCGCCCAAAGGGTCTATAATACGAAAAGATGGACCGGTTAGGGGAAGGAGGTAGAAATTGGTGGAGGAAGCGGAGGTCCAGAAGCAGCTGCAGAAGTGGGGGATGGTGGCCGGCGGCCTGGCGGTTCTCCTGCTCCTGAACCGCTGGAGGCAGAAGCGCAAGGTAGAGAAGATCCTGAAAGCCCGCGCCAAGCTCAAGGCGCAGCAGGAGAAGGAGCGCAAGGCGAAGGCGAAGGGAAAGGCCGCCAAGCGGTCGAGAAAGAAGGAGCGCTCCATGCTCCAGCAGCTGGTCCGCTTCGCCGTCTTCCAGTTCCTCAAGAAGGTCATCTCCGAGCAGATAAAGCAGATGGAGGTGGAGCTGGGGAAGGGAAAGCTGGGCAGGAGGCTCGTGGAGGCGGCCGAGCAAGCTTGACCCGGAGGCCGGAGGAGGCAAGTTCAGGACTTGATGAAGCCGGTAGGCGGTTTTCCCTTCTCGGCCACCTCTATAATCAGGCGGTAAGCCCTCTCGAAGAGCTGAAAATAGGAATCGGCGTCCCGGTATTTTTCGCGTTCCTCCTCGCCGGCGAACTCCAGGTAGCTGCGCACCAGGTCCAGGGCCACCTCCGCCTGCGTCTTGGAAAGTATGCCGTCGGGCATGGTCTCCTCCTGTTCCCTCGCCTGAAACCGGGTTTGCGTCTCGCGGCTCCCACGGGCGGTCTCACTCCGCCCTCCCCTTCGGCGCCGCATATCCCTTTTCTTACCAGACGGGAGGGCGCTTTTCAAACCTCGCCGCGGCCAGAGGCAAAGATGATGCCCTCCTCCCGCAACACTGCGAAAAGGCGGTGACGGTTAGGGGTGAGGCCAACCGGGGCGCGCGGGAACGGTTCTCGTAGTCCGGCAGGCAAGTGGCGGCCGGGGAACGGCTCCTCGACGGCAGCAGCCGCACGCAGGGCGACCGCCAGGCGTAGGGTTGGCGCCAGAGGGCGGCGAGAATATGATATCCATGTATGTGATATTTCCATACACCGCACCCGGAGGGGAGGCAACCGGGGCATGCCACGCGTTCTCGAGCCGGGTGGGACGGCGGTGGCGCCGGGAAAGCGGACCGGTCATCCCGGCGCCCTTGGGGGAAGGGGCCGGCGGTGGATGTCGCTTTGTTTGTCCTGGCATTCTTTGCCACATTGGGCGTGCTCCTGCTCCTCTACGCCCTCAACTTCCGTCGGCGTGCCCTCATCCTCGGTCCCGAGAGGCTGCGCTCCGCCCTGTCCCGCACCCTGGAAGACGGGGAGCCCCGCTCCCGGGAAGAGCTCGATGAAGTGGCCCGCGAGCTGGATGAGAGGTTCGGGCTCGCCGTCTCCGTCTTTGGGACACTGTTTGTCCTGGTCCTAGGTGCTTGCATGTGGCTGGCCTTCGTCGCCATCCGTCCCGAACCGGCACTGGCCCTCTGCGGACTCGCCGTCTTCCTCCTCTCCTCCGCCCTCTCCCTCCAGCTCCTGCGGGAGATCCCCCGCACTATCCTCAGGGAAGGACGGCGCGAGGAAGACTGATCTATCCACGGGCCGGCAGCCTCCACGGAAGGAAAGCGTCACCGCCTTGGGGTATATTATCCATGACCCTTTGGCCCCTCGAAGGGGCGTAAAGGGGCCGCGCCGGCGGTCAGGGGAACGCGGTGGGATGCGGAACGGCGCGGCTTGGGGCGAATTCGCGAGGATGATACCTCGCCGTACCGCCTCCACGCGGCAAGGGGACGGCGACAAGCGGATAGGTGATCCGGCCGAGGCCGGTCCTCGAACCCTCACGGGCGTGGAGGGGCGAGGATGAAGAGCCGGATGAGGCAAAAAGTTCCTGAATGACATGGGAGGATTCGATTGAGGAAGAAGTCCCTTCTTCTCTTCTCCCTGGCAATGACTGCCTGGCTGGCCTTCGCCGTGCTCTGCCGCCTGGAGATGGCGCTGTGGGGAGCCGCGGCCGGCCTGGCCCTCTCCCTGTCGGTGCTTTTGCTCCTTCCCCGCGGACACCGGTTCAACATACTCTCCGCCTTCTCCCTGCTCTTCTTCGCCGTGGCCGCCGCCGCCGTCCCTGCCCTGGGGGATACCATCACCAAACGCCTCCCCAACCTCCTGGCGGGCGGCTTCGCCACCCTCTGCATCATGGCTGGCTACGGGGCGCTGGAGGGCACGCTCTTCCCGGCCTCCCTCCTGGAGCTGGATTACCCCGAGAGCATGCGCCGCAGCCCCATCCTGCGCCGCGCCTTCCGGGTGGTGACCCTGGCCTGGGATGCCCTCTTCCTGTCCGGGCTGGCCGTCTGCCTGGTGAGCATGCTGGCTTTGCGCGCATCCACCGCCCTCCTGGTCTCCTCCACTACCGCCGCCGCCCTCTTCGGGCTGGGCATTTTGGCCACCCCGGCTGTCGTGGCCTTCCTCCCCAAGCGGATGGAGGCGAAGCTGGTGGAAAAGGGGCCTCTGTCGCCCAGATGGAAGCCGCCTCTTCTCACCCCGGGCACCACCCGCGCCGCCAACGAGTTCGACGCCGTGGTCGTTGGTTCGGGCGTGGGAGGGCTGGCCTGCGCTTCCCTCCTTTCCCAAGCGGGCATGAAGGTGCTGGTGGCGGAGAGGGGAAGGCTTCCGGGAGGATACTCGCAGACCTACGAGTGGGAGGGCTTCCCCCTGAACTCCGGCCCCACGGTGCTCCTGGGCGCCGGGGAAGGCGGGGTCCTCCACGCCCTGCTCCGGAGGCTCGACCTGGAGGGGATGGTCCCCATGCGCCGTCTCTCCTGGGGTATAGCCAATGGGAGGATGGCCCTGCGCCTCGGCCTGGGGGCTGAACAGGATATGGAAAAATTATCCAAGAAATTCCCCACCTGCAGAGCCGGGCTGCAGCGTCTCTTCTCTGACCTTCGGCGCTTCCGGGGCGAATGGAGAGACCGTTCCGACTACCTCTCCTCCCCCCTACCCTCCAACATCGAGGATTACCACGAACAGTTCATCCGCCATCCCCTATCCGCGCACTGGCAGAACCTCTCCTTCCGGGAGATGCTCGAGGGTTACCTCGATGACGAACGCCTGGTGGATCTCCTGGGAAGGCTGTCCGCCATCCTGGGAGGCGAGCCCTCCACCTTCCCCGCTTACGAGGGGGCGCGCCTCCTGGTCTCCCTTTTCATAGACGGCATCCACTATCCCGCGTCGCACATGTCCGGACTCGTGAACGCGCTGGCGGAAAAGGTGCGCCAGGGGGGCGGAAGGTTAACCACTTCCTGCGGCGTGGAGGAGATACTCCTGCGCGGGGAAGGCACGGGGTCCGTGCCCATCGGGGTCCGGCTTGCGGACGGGACCCAGGCGCGAAGCGGCGTGGTCGTCCTGGACGTGGACCCCCGCAGGGCAGCGGGAGGAATCATGCCCTCCTCTGCCTTTGGAACCGACTTTCTGCGGGAGATGGAAAAGCTCAGACCTTCACATTCCGCCTTCCTCCTGCACCTCATCTTCGAGGAGGAACTGCGCATCCCGGACCGCGTGTTCCTCTTCCCCACCCGTCCGCGACGGGTGCGAACCGGCGACAGCTTCGTGGAGATCGATTCCCTCATCCTCTCCCGGGAAGCGCACACCGACCCCTCGAGGAACGCCTGCGTGCTCATGGTCCGGGCCAACATCCCGGCGACGTGCTTCCACGCCTTCGAGGACCAACGGGACTCCGAGGAGCTGAGCACGGAGCTCACCGCTCTGGTCAGGGAGGAACTGGCCTCCGTGATCCCCTCGGTGAAGAGGGCGACGAAGGAGTTCGTCACCCTGCCCACCCACCTGGCTCGGCTGGCCTCCCACGGACAAGGCGCGGCCTTCGGTTTCGCTCCCCTGCTGACCCAGTGGTATTTCCGGCGCCCCGGCCCCCGCCTCGCCCCGGCAAACCTGTACCTGGTGGGAGGGTGGAGCCGCTACGGGGGAGGCCTGGAAGGGGCGATGCTCAGCGGCGTGGTGGTAGCTCGTGAGCTGTGCGGGGAAAGCCCCTACGGATCGTCCGCTTCGCCATCCGGGCAATCGGCGACCCCGGCTGGAGGGGCGGCACCGGAGGAACGGGATAGCGGTGAGCCGCGGGGTGAAGGCCGGAACGGCAGCGAAGAAACCCCGGGGCGTGGGCGAGGGAGAGGAAAAGGGAGAAGCCGCCGCAAGGGCCGGCGTCTTTCCGGCTTACGGCGCCGCGAGAACACCGGGGAGGAAGGCGGGCAGGATGATGAGGAATGAACGGAAGTTCACCATCGCCCAGATCTCCGACCTCCACTGCGGGGACCTGAGGTTCGACTCCCGTCTCATGGACAACTGCATCCGCGTCGTGAACGCCGTGGAGCCCGACCTGGTGGTGGTGGCCGGAGACCTCACGGCCAACGGCTACCGCGAGGAGTTCGAGGAGGCGAGGGAGTACATAGACGCCATCCAATGCCCGCGCAAGACGGTCATCGCCGGGAACCACGACTGCCGGAACGTGGGTTACCTGCATTTCGAGGAGCTGCTGGGACCCCGCACTTCGAGCATGCGTTTCACCCACAGCGGCACCTGCGGGAAGCACCTGAGCGAACAGGTGGAAGTGGTGAGCGTGGACTCGAACAAGGCCGACCTGGACGACGGGGAGATCGGGCGCCACAACTATGACTTCATCAAGAGGGAATTCTCCGCCGAAGTGACCTTCAAGGTCTTCGTCCTCCACCACCATCTGGTGCACGTCCCGGGAACGGGCAGGGAGAGGAACATCGTCTGGGACGCGGGCGACGTCCTGCAGGTGTTGAGAGAGACAAAGGTGGACATCGTCCTGAACGGCCACAAGCACGTCCCTTACGTGTGGCCCCTGGACCGCATGTACCTGATCACCTCGGGAACGGCCTCCACCTGGAGGACGCGGGGTTTCACCCCACCTTCCTTCAATCTCATCGAGATCGTGGGAGAGGAGATAACCGTGTACATGGTCTCCAGCTCGGATGGCGAGAGACGCACGGAGGTGTTCCCCCGCTGGTGGTGCAATGAGAGGTTCGCAGGCTATGGGCCTTGAGTGCCCTCAGGGCCTGCCTTTCTCCCTCCAAGGACCCTCTCTATCCTCTCCAGGAGGTCGCTGAACACATAGGGCTTGGCGATATAATCCGCGGCCTGCAGCTCGCGCGCTTTCTCCACATCCTCGGGCCGGTTCTTGACCGTGGAGACGATGATGGGGATGGAGGCGGTATCGGGGTTGGACTTCAGGTCCTCCATAATCTCCCATCCGCTCTTCCCCGGCATGAGGATGTCCAGGATGACCAGGTCAGGCTTTTCCTCCCGGCATACACGGAGGGCAGCCTCGCTGTCCAGGCAGGTGACCACGCTGTATCCCTGCCTGGAGATGCGGCGCTCCAGGAGCTCCACGATGACCTGGTTGTCCTCGATGATCATTATCTTTCCGCCCGTCACGCCTGGACACCCCTCTTCTCCGCAGCAGGAAACTCCTTCCATCCGTGCCACCTTCATTATAGGACAGCAGGAGAGGCAGTGGGAGATGCCCACTCTACTCCCTCCGCCGCAAGGGGAAAATGAGCAACGGAGTCCGCTTTCCTCCCATCGCCTTCGCCGGGGAAAGGGTTGCCGGCCTCCTCCTCGTTATTCAGCGCGCATAATGGGTATAAGTGTATGATGTCGAAGCGTGCGGCCCGGAAGGGGTTGGGAGGGCGGAAACCTCCCGCTCTGGAGCGGAAGGGGACGAAGGGCTTGCGGTGAGGTCTGGAGTCCGATAGGGTAGCAATCGCCAAGGCCCTTCCGGGAAAGAACCATGAGGGCGTTGCGGGGAGGCGAAAGCGCGAAAGTCGGTAGCCGTACCCCAGACGGGCGCGGCCCGGGAAAGGACATGCGGGCATCGCGGGAAGGCGAAGAGCCGCAATCACGGAGAGATTAAGGGAAGGCAAGGAGATGCGCATTACACTGATAGAACCCAGGGCGTCGGGAGTCCACGTCTATGCCAAGTTCAAGCTCCCCCGCCTGGGACTCCCCCTCCTCGGCGCCATGCTCGAAAGGGAGCTGGGGATCAGGCCCATCATCTACTTCCAGGAACTGGGAGGGATCGACTGGGGAGCGGTGGCCTCCTCGGACCTGGTGGGGATCTCCACCATCACCCCCACCGCACCGGAGGCCTATTCCATCCTTGAAGAGGCCAAGAGGCGCGGGGACATCCCGGTGGTCATGGGCGGACCTCACGTGACCTTCCTCCCCGAGGAGGCGCTGGGGAAGGGTGCCGATTTCGTCATTCGCGGCGAGGGAGAGTATTCCTTCCTCGAGCTGGTGAGGCGCCTCCGGGACGGCCGGCAGGATTTCGACGACATCCCCGGCCTATCTTACCGGGAAGGGGAAATTTTCTATCACAATCCCGTGGTCCCTCGTGTGGACGACCTGGACGCTCTTCCCTGGCCGGATCTGACCCTCATCCACAACTGGGAGAAGATACGCATCCTCCCGGTGATGACCAGCCGGGGATGTCCCTACAACTGCAAGTTCTGCTCCGTGACCAAGATGTTCGGGCGGCGTTACCGCTTCCGGGACACGGAAGATGTCCTCGCGGAACTGGAGACCCTCCATCGCCGCAACCCCAAGGCCACCATCTTCTTCTACGACGACAACTTCACAGCCAACGTGAGGCGTACCAAGGAGTTGCTCCGGGGGATGATAGAGAGGGGCATCAAGGTACGCTGGACGGCACAGGCCAGGGTGGACGTGATAAGGGACCAGGAGCTCCTGGAGCTCATGCGGGACAGCGGCTGCCTCTTCCTCTACCTGGGGCTGGAGTCCATCAACCCGAAGACCCTGGAGAGCTACCGCAAGGAGCAGACGGTCCAGGATATCGCCGAGGCGGTGAAGGTCCTCCACACCTACGGCATCAAGGTGCACGGCATGTTCGTCCTGGGCTCCGACGAGGACGACGTGAAGACCATCCGCGAAACGGTGCGCTTCGCCCGCGGCCTAAAGATAGACACCGTGCAGTTCCTGGTCCTCACCCCGCTTCCGGGCACCGAGACCTACGAGGAGCTCCGCCACCAGGGAAGGATAATCGTCGAGGACTGGTCCAAATACAGCGGTCACCACGTGGTCTTCAACCCCCGGAACATGACCCCCTACCAGCTCCAGAAGGAAGGGTCCATACGCTCCATGCGGCGCTTCTACTCCACCTGGCAGTGCTGGAAGCTGGGCCTGCTTTTCCGCTGGAAGGACATGGCCCTCTATCTCTACGCGCATCATGCCGTGAACAAGTGGCGGTCCCTTAACCGGGATTTCATAAAAGACCTGAAGGAGCGGGGCTTCCGCATCCGCAAGCCCGGCGTAGAGGAGGATGGCGGCAGGAAGGGCCTGGATCCCTCGAGGACGGAAGGGGAAAAGGCCCTCAACGGGTGACGAAAGAGGGCGGGCCGCGGGCCCGAGGGTCGGGGACGGCGCCCGCCCTTTTTGGACGACGACCAGGGGGGAGGGTATAAAACGCGGGCCCGAGAGCCGGGGACAGCATAACACGCAAACCCGAGAGCCGACGATAGCGCCGAAGGCGTCGAAACCCGGGCCGTGAACAAGATACCGCCGGCCATCACTACCTTGTGGGAGGACAACCACGATATCCGTGCGCCCGACCACTCATCGCCATCCGGTGAACCTCCCCACTTTTGCCCTCCGGCGGTCCTGCAGGGATATCCGGGTGATGGACCAAGCTCGCGACACGAAGCCCCCGGGTCACCTTCCCCATCCCCATTACCAGATCGCCGTCTCGAAAGGTCCTACCCCGAACGGTGAACGCCCGTCCCCTCCTTGCCCGGCTTAGGAATGGGGGTTGAGCGGCACATGAATAAGGTAGCGGGATGCCACAGGGTCCATATGGCTCAATTACCCACGGTGTTGAACAGGAACCCCGGCGGCAAAGAAGAATCGCCGGAGGGCACGAAGGCCGTGGGAGGCCGAGGGGCGTGCAGCGGGCACACAAATCAAGAAGGTTTAGGACAGGGGTGGAAAATCCCGTTCCACAAAGCGAAAAAAGAAACTCTTCCCTCAAGCGGGAAAGGACAAGACCGCGGCGGAGTTGAATATAATATTTGGCTGTGGAATGGGTTTGCAAGGCCCCCGAGCCTGCGGACCCGGCGGCAACCGGAGCTTGCAACCGTCCCACAAGGCCTCAGGGATGGGCGGCTCATATGGCCCAGGCCAGACCACATCCGATTCGCCTGTGGGAGGGAAGGGCGCAAGGTTGTCCGAGCGCAGTTCTCGTCATGCAGGAAAGGGCGCCCGCATGGGGCGCGAGGAGCAACAATGGAGGTGTTGGGGAATGAGGAAATCCCTGGTGATCGTCCTGGCGGCACTCTTGGCGCTTACCGCGGCCGTGACCATCCTCGGCTGCGGGGGGGAGAAGGACCTGGAAACGGCGAAGTCGCTGATGAAGGAGGGAGATCTCAGCTACGACAAGGTGGAGACTTCCGCAAGCGCCTTGGAGCAGAAGCAGAGCGAGATAGCGAAGTCGCTGCTCTCCGGTGGAGCGACGAGCATAACCCCGCAGCAGATAGAGCAGACCAAGGAAGAGATAAGCAAGACCGTATCCGAGATGGAGGGGGACCTTGAGGCGGCCAAGGCCAGCTATGAGCAGATCCTCCAGCTGGAAGGCGTGGAGAAGTACAAGGAGTACGCCAGGAAGATGCTCGAGGTGGTGGAGAAGAACCAGGAGCTCCTGGTCCAGGTGGAGGCTCTCGTGGCCAAGTTTATGCAGATGCTGTCCACCATGCAGCCGGGAACCGTCCCCGACCTCACCGTGCTCCTCGAAAGTGAGGAGATGAAGAAGATAAACGAGCTCTCCGAGGCCATAGACAACCTCTTGAGCGAGGCCGGCAAGCTGAAGAAGGACCTCGAATAGGAGGCTCACGCGACGGAAGGACGAGCGAACCGCGGGCCGGGAGGAACATTCCCCCCGGCCCTTTCTGTTATATTTTGTTATAAAATATTTAGCAGTGCTTGCTGGTCCGGTTTTTACCGCCGGTAAACCAGACAAGTTCGTTCGGAATAGGGGTGTTTCGCCTTGGAGCTCAAGGTCGGTTGCTGCGGTTTTCCTCAGGCCAGGTCCATCTACTATCAGACCTTGCCCCTGGTTGAACTGCAGAGGACCTTCTACCAGCTTCCAAGGGTGGCCACGTCCCTGAAATGGCGCCAGGAAGCCCCTCCCCACTTCGAATTCACCCTCAAAGCCTGGCAGCTAATCACCCACCGGCCTTCCAGCCCCACATATCGGCGTCTGACGCACCCCATCCCGGAGGAGAAGAAGGAAGCTTACGGCTCCTTCAAGCCCAGCCCGGAGAACTATCAGGCCTGGAAGGAGACCCTGGAGGTGGCCCACGCCCTGGAGGCGGAGATCGTGGTCTTCCAGACCCCGGCCAGCTTCGGGCCCGGCCCCAAGAACATCGCCCAGATGCGGGAGTTCCTGACCACCATCGAGCGCGACGGCCTGAAACTGGCCTGGGAGCCGAGAGGGGCCTGGAGTCCCGAGGAAGCGGGAAAGCTGTGCCGGGAGCTGGACCTCATCCATGTGGTGGACCCCTTCCAGGGACGGGAGAAGTGGGGGTCGGTGATCTACTGGCGCCTTCACGGGATAGGGGGTTACAAGCACCGCTTCACCGACCAGGAACTGAACAAGCTGGTGACCATCCTGAAGAAGAGCAAGAAGAAGAGGGCCTACGTGCTCTTCAACAACATCTACATGTGGGAGGACGCCCAGCGCTTCCTGGAGATATGGGAGAAGCGCAGCTGAGGCGGTTCCCACCTTCCCGGCATGCCTGCCGCGGGCCGGGCGCCCCTTTCAAGTAACGGCGGACGCAGTGATGTGCCGGATCCCTTTTTCTCCTTCACCAGAGCAACACCTTCCAGAAACCCTCGTACATGCCCTGCGCCACGAGCTTGCCGGAAAGGGCGGAGAAAACGATGCCTCCCGGCCAGATGGAATAATGGCCGGCCATGTAAAGGTTCCTTATCGGCGTTGTGAACTGGACGAAACGCCCGAAGAGGGGCGTCTTGTACATGTCGTAGGACCAGCCCATTATGGACCCCTTCGGGTTGAGGGTGAGCCGTGCCAGGGTTCGGGGCGTGGCCAACTCCTTGTATTCCACCCTGCCGCGTATATCCGGAATAATGTCCTCCATATCCTCGATGATGTCCTCCAGGACCCTCGACTTGAGGTCCCTGTAGGCCTCGCTCCGAGCCGTGGGGTCGGCCGAACCGGTTCCCCAACCGTTCATCCAGTCGTAGGGCATGGGAACCTGGACTATCAACGAGTTCTTTCCCTCAGGCGCCAAGCTCTTGTCGTGCATGGATACCCAACTGGACATGAGCCAGTTCTTGCGGTGTATCTCCGGGTCGTAGATGTCCATGCTCAGGCCGTAGTCCCTCCAATAGAGCACGTGGTGCACCTTATGTCTCTCGAGAAGTTCGGAATCGTCGATGTCCAGACCGAGGAACGCCGTGGCCACCGAGATGCTCAACTCCCCGTCCTTGTTCCTCGAGAGGAACTTCCTCGGGAACAGCGCCGGGTCGCACATCTCGGTGACCAGCCGCCTCGGGTTGCCGGTGTTCACGATCTTCTCGGCATAGATCCGTTCACCATGCGAGGTTTCAACGCCCACGGCGGTGCGTCCGGAAACGAGTATCCTGTCCACCCCGCAGGATACCCTTATCTCTCCTCCATGCTCTTCGAAGGCATCAGCCAGCTTCCCGGCCAGGGCCACCAGGCCTCCCCTGGGGTAGACGTAGTCGAAGAGGAAGCTGTACCAGAAGGCGAAATGCATGAACAACAGCATGTTCTGGTCCCCAAACTCGCCGAAGAGAAAGGCCAGCCGTGGGTCCCTGAATATCTCCCGCGCCTTTTCGCTTCCCGGCTTACGGACCGTCTCGGTCATGGACCTGAGCATCGAGAAGCCGGCCCTCAGCATCCTCGCGTTCAGGCGGTGCTTTTCCGCGCCGCGTTTCAGCAGCGGGAACGGCCGTTCCATCAATTCCTTGAGGAGCATGGTCCCTGGCTCCAGGAAGTCGAACCAGGCATCGATGTCCGAGGCGGATTCCGGAAAGCAAGCCTTAAAGTCTCGCCTTATCTGGGTAAAGTCGCGGAGTACGACATCGCAGTGCGGCGTCTTCCAGCGCCAGTCCGCGCGATCCCAGTCCGCAGGATCGAAAAGCCCCAACTCCTCGAGTATGGGAAAGAGGATTCCCACGTTTTCCGTGGACTGGGAACCGGCGTCGAAGAAGAAGCCCTTTCTCCGGAAGCCGGATATGTTGCCTCCCACCTGCCGCCCCTGTTCGGCGATCAGCACGCGCTTTCCCTGGCGGACGAGGTAATTCCCGCAGACCAGACCGCCCACGCCCGCGCCGATGATTATGACGTCGTATCTATCCACGGTCATGACGCGCCTCCCGTCATCTTCCTTGGCGGCTGTCCTCACCCGAAGAGAGCGTGCCGCGCCCACCCACCACGAATCCGTGCAACGGAGGGAAAATCGACCCTCAAACGCGAGAACGCCGCTGCCCAGGGTGTTTCATGATTCGCGACGGGTCCTGCCGCCGACATCCCATTCGCGGCACATGTCCAATTCCTGGTTTCCCCCTCGAACGAGACCCCAGAAGTCAGCACCCGTCGCGAATTATCAGGTACCGATGCCGGCCGTGCCGCCTCTGCGCCGGGCGGACATCCCGGCGAGATGGTTCCCCGGTTGCCCGGGAACGGACACCCAGGTAGAAAAAAGGTGCCGGCGGCAACCTCCAGCATCCCGTAAACGGCTCCTCCAGAAGCGGCCTTGCATGGGCCCGAAGTACTCGGGATCATCGTCCCCGCCACGACGGAGCCCCCCCTCGACTCAACACGAACCGGCTCCCCGCATCCCCAACTGCCGCTGCCAGCACGGGTCCTCGACGCGGATAAGGGCATCCCAGGTACTCGCTAGCAGAGCGGCAGCCATCCGCCTGGCTCGTTCTCTTTACAAGCCGATCCGGACCCTGAAGCCGTCATCGCGGGCAAGCCTCACGGGAAAATCATCCCGTCTCTTACCGGCAACGATGAAGGCCGCCTCCCTCCACCCAACTCCCTGAAGGGCAAGAACGGAAGGACTGGCCAGAGCACGAGTTGGCCATTTATTTTATAAGCAATCTTATACTTATTAGTCAAACTCGATGACTGTTTATTGAACACCAATATTTCGTAACACCTCCTTACGACATATCGCCAGGGGTTTGGTCAGCCCCAAGGCATCGAAGTGCGGTCGGCCTCCCCCTCTCGCCACAATCCCTCCGTACCGGCAAGGTTGGGATGGGACCGGAGACTGCTCTGAGAGGCTCCGGCCTGATCGGCATGTCGAAACATTCGGCCATGAGGGGGGTCAGGGCTGGGGCGATGCGCCGCCGGTTTCGGCGACAGGTGAAAAGCACAACTTAAGCCCTATCCTCGAGGTCCTGGGTCACCAAGCCGATGAGCCTTCAAAGATACCGGTCTCCGTCCTCGTCATCCTCCCTGGTTATGGACAAACCCATCCTTTCAGCCACCTCCTCCAGGAAAGAGCGGGCATCGTCCAGGCAGGCGGAGGCGGTGACCGGGTCCGCCTCCATGTCCCCGGCCACGAAGACGCGGCGGTAGAGCTCGGCCACCACGGGTAGGGCCCGTCGGTTCTCGGGACTCATCCCGCTATCCACGGCGGCTTCCCGGAAGCGTCGGATGACCTCCTCCCAGGTGGTCACCTCGCCCTCCCTGCCCACCAGAACAGCCCTGGCGGCATATATCATGGCCAGAAAGGAGTTGGCTATGCAGTCGCCCGCCAGGTCGCCGAGGAGCATCTCCTCGGCGGCGCGCAAGGTGAGCAGGGCCTGGCTCAGCCACTCCTCCCTCTCCTCGTCAGTGTCCCATTCGAGGCTCAAACCCCCTCCTTCACCAATCGCTAAAGGCCTTTCCCCTCCCTTTATATCCCGCATACTTCCGAAGACACCGGCGTCCTCCTGCGACAGGCCGTAAGGCACACGGGAAAACGGGAGGGGCCTCTTCCCGCGACCATCCAGGAAAATCTCCCGCAAGCGCGACCCCGCGGAAGCCCCACCGCTCATGGATCTCCATCCAACATCATACCCGGTGCGAGGGGATCCGGCACCTGGGACGGTTTAGGATTAGGAGCCCTCGTCGTGCTAGGGGCGGGAAACGGAGGGGTTTTCCGCCGGGCGCCAACCCCGACCGGTGGGAGGGGATCCGTCATCCAAGAGGAGCCTGGGGGAAAGAGGTACCTGATACGCGGCTTAGGAGGAAGGCGGGTGTCCCTTGTCCGGGGGACACCTCGACATGCGCGAGGGGATCCGGCACCTGGGACGGTTTAGGATTAGGAGCCCTCGTCGTGCTAGGGGCGGGAAACGGAGGGGTTTTCCGCCGGGCGCCAACCCCGACCGGTGGGAGGGGATCCGTCATCCGGGACGGTTCACGAGATGGGGGCTCCAGCGCCGGAGAGTTCGCAAAGAGGAGATCCCCGGCGCAAACGACGGGAATCATTTACCGGGACGGACATGATGCCGCACGTATATGATATGTTGGGAAAGGCCGGAGAAGCGACGCCGGGGCGAAAGAGGATCACGGCCAGCATCATCTCGCTCTTCCCGCGCCGGAGATTTAAAAGGCTCGCGCCCTCAAACAAGGAGGCGCCCAAGAGGCGAGAGGGCGTTGTTGGAAGGAGAGTGCCTCATCGTCTAAGGACGGACGTGAGGGACGGAAGCCGGATGCCGTGCCCTGAAGATCACCGGTAGCCGAGTCCGGGGGTCGCCGCCTTCAAATCCTTGACCCGTTGAAGCCCGAGGAAACCGGGTCCCTAGGCGGCGACCGGGCCTCCGGGAACGTAAGGCCCAACCGGATAAATCCTCCTTCCCGGTGGCGGGGCCGGGGGTCGAGGTCCTCGGGGATACCGCTTCCGGGCCTTGGGAGGTCGAGGCAGGCTTCGTCAAGATGACAGGAGGGACGAAACGTTCGCCCAAACCGATAAACGACCAGGAGGGCAAGTTGGAGTTCTATAAATATCACAGCCTTGGAAACGATTTCATCCTCATAGACGCGCTCGAGTCTCCCGTACGCCTTTCCCCCGAGGATATCCGGATGCTCTGCGACCGCCACCTGGGCATCGGGAGCGACGGCATCATCGTCCTCCAACCCTCGCAGAAAGCGGCCTGCAGGATGGTCAATTACAACCCGGACGCCAGCGAAGCGGGGGCGAGCGGAAACGGCCTGCGCTGCCTGGCCAAACACCTGTACGATACGGGGACCCACACCGGGAAGCGGCTGAAGGTGGAAACGCCGTCCGGAATAAGGGACATCGTGATTCACACGGCCATGGGAAAGGTGACCACGATAGAGGTCAACATGGGCAGGCCCGATTTCCGCCGCTCCTCCATACCCATGAAGGGAGAGGACAACGAGGCCGTAGACCAACCCCTGGAGGTGGAGGGGAAGCGCCTGAACGTGACCTGTCTTTCCGTTGGCTCCCCGCACTGCGTCCTATTCCTCGATGAGGCCGACGTCCGCCTGGTGCGGGAATTGGGACCGGCTCTGGAGAATCATCCCCTGTTCCCCCTCCGCGTCAACGTGGAGTTCGCCCAGGTGATAAACATGTCGGAGATGAGGCTGCGTTCCTGGGAAAGAGGGGCGGGTGAGACGCTGGCCAGCGCGGCGGGAGCGGCAGCGGCGGTGGCGGCTGCTCTACGCACCGGAAGGTGCAAGAGGAAGGTCCACGTCCAGCTTCCCGGTGGGCTCATGGAGGTGGAAGTGACCGCGGAAGGCGAGGTTCTCACGCGAGGGCCCGCCCGGCGCGTATTCAGAGGAGAGCTGGACGAGGACTGGAGGGAAAGAAGCCGCATCATCCTGGCCTGAGGCCGAACGTAATATCTCCTTCCGCGGTCCTTAAAAGATCCCGATAATCGATTTAACCATTATTTTCCATTATATCCCAAAACTATCTACCCGCGCGGACGCGCAATTCTCGCTCAAAATCGGCTAGGCGACCTCTCCCGGCCTCGCCGCAGCGCTCGCAGGGCACGGAGGTCTTCAGCCCCGCAGGGACTCGGCGCAGGGGATGCACAGCCTCTTCCCTTCCACCTCCACAAGGCGGGTCTGCATGGTCGGCTCGCCGCAGCGCTCGCAGGGCACGGAGGTCTTCAGCCCCGCAGGGACTCGGCGCAGGGGATGCACAGCCTCTTCCCCTCCACCTCCACAAGGCGGGTCTGCATGGTCGGCTCGCCGCAGCGCTCGCAGGGCACGGAGGTCTTCAGCCCCGCAGGGACTCGGCGCAGGGGATGCACAGCCTCTTCCCCTCCACCTCCACAAGGCGGGTCTGCATGGTCGGCTCGCCGCAGCGCTCGCAGGGCACGGAGGTCTTCAGCCCCGCAGGGACTCGGCGCAGGGGATGCACAGCCTCTTCCCCTCCACCTCCACAAGGCGGGTCTGCATGGTCGGCTCGCCGCAGCGCTCGCAGGGCACGGAGGGATGGATGGTCGCCTCCTCAGGGAGCCGGAAATCCACCTCCTCCACCCGGAAGAGCTCCTCGACAGGCGCTTCCAGGAGTTTACGCAGGAACCTTGCCCTCCTCTCCGAGGGTTCCTCCCCGGACGGCGGCGGCAGGGCATCCGCTCTCAGGCTCACCCTGACCCCCTTGCCGGGGCGGCTCCGGGAAGCGAAGATGAAGACCTGTTTCCCGTGATCCCGGAAGACCAGGTTCCCTTTGCCGAAGGTGCAGCCTGCCAGGTACTGCACGGCGTCCACGCTGCAGGAGTCGTTCTCAACAACGCATACCAGTTCCTCGTCCCGGGACCGGTCCAGGCCCATTCTCTCCAGGGCAGCCCGGGTAGCCCGATACCCCAGGGCCAGACCCGGGCAGAGGTGACCGTGGAACCGGGCCGTCTCCTGCAGATCCTCCGGAACGCTCACGTCATCCGGCAAATCCATTCCCACCAGCTCCTCAACAAATCCGGCGGCCTCGCATTACTTGAACGCCGGCCGCGACACTCATAAACCCAGGCGGGGTCGTCCTCGCCTGACATTCCTCGAGGGACTCAGAGCCGCATTACATTCGAAAGGCCCGACGGCTCCAGAATTTCCGTCAAGCTCCCCTCTTCCGGCATTCCCTCTTCCGGCATTTACGCCGGGGGTCCACAATGAACGTCACCGCCTCTCGAAACCTCCGCAATGGGATCGGCCGATCGATCTCCCTGAGGGAACGATCCCCGATCTATCCCGTTTCTGCCGCCGGCACCAACGGCAACCGCATCCTCACCAAGGATGCACCGCATCCTATCCATGTTCTCAACGGTTAACTCGCACCCGTCCGTGGACATCATCCTCTATGTAGATGCTATCCTAGCGAGTAAGATGGAACCTTGATTCAGAGCAGCCTCAGCCTGGCCGCCGCCTTGAGCGGCCAGATAAGGGCGTTTTTCATCAGGCGCGGTGAAGCGTGCATTACCTTCTCCACCTCCACCAGCTCCACCACGTTACCGTCGGTATCCTTCAGGTAGGCGAAAGAACCGATGGTCCCCGAACCCATGTCCACGCGCGTGGGAGGATGGTAGAGCTCCGCGCCCCTTGCCAGTATCCGGTTGACGGTCTCCGGGAGGTCTATGACGTCGAAGGCCATCTCCATGAGGCCGATGTCCCCCCACCTCCGTCCCTCGTAGATCACCTTCCCGCGGTACTTCGGTGTGTGCACCAGCTTGACCACCGCGCTCTCCAGGAGGGGCAGGGCACACTCCCCCTCCGGCCGGTGCCTGAGCACCACCATCTCCGTCTCCTTGCCGCCGGTGACCGGCTCCATCTCCGGAAGCGAGCCCGAGAACTCGAAGAGTGTCTCCTCGAACCCCAGCACCCGGCGGTAGAAAGAGAGGGATTCCGCCATGTCCCTAACCCCTATGGCCACGTGCCGCACCCCTCCCACCTCGGGCCTTCGGCCTCCCTCCTCTTCCACGAGCTGGATGAGGAGGCCGTCCGGGTCCCTGAGATAGGCGTACTTCTCGACCTTCCCTCCGCCCCAATCCATCACCCTCACCGGGGTGAGGAAATCCGCGCCCTTCCTCTTGAGGTCCAGGTAGAGGTCGTCCAGTCGGAAGGCCTTGAGCCCCAACTCCAGGTAACCGATATCCCCCCATTCCACCGGCTGAGGCGGATCCTGCGGCTTTGTGGAAGTGTGCTCGATGAGCTCGATGGCCGCCCCGCCCCTCACGTTCATGGCCATGAGGGCCCTCATCTCCACCACCGCCCCGATGACGGGGGCCATCTCCTCAAGGTAGCTGGTCTTGTCGCTGAGCTTCACGCGGAAGCCCATGAGGTTGCGGTAAAAACGGTAGGTCCGCTCGGTGTCGTGCACGCCCATGCCCACGTGCTGGAAAGCGGTGATCATCGGCCATCCTCTCCTTTCCCCGGTCCGTGTCGCGGTCATCCTGCCGACCCCAATCATTTATACCCACATCAAGGGACAAGTCACGCCGTCCGTGAGAGAATGGGGGCGCAGGAGGAACGGATAGTAAAGAGGAAAAGGGGGCAAGCGGGAAGCGGGGGCCGTAAAGGTGCCGTTTCGGTATGATTGGGAGGGCCAAGGAGAATCGGGTTATTGGTTTCGGGGTCTTCCGGGAGCGCCCATGACGGCGGATCGCGCAGGCATCGGATGAAGGGAGGGTGACATGGAGGGAGCGGCTCGCGAGGTGAAGGAAGCGCCCCCGCGCCTTGTGGAGGACGGCCGGGTGGTAGGTTTCGGGGTCTTCCGGGAACCCTTCCGGGAACTAAACATCAAGGAAGCGGACATCTTCCGCGTGAGAAACCCCCGCCTGAGGCCACTGGGCGCGCTGCGCCTCAAGGAGTGGCAGCACTTCGGGGTCATACACCCGGAACACTACTTCGGGATGGTGATCTTTGACGCCAAGTTCATGGGGGTATCCTTCATCTACCACTACCGCCGAGGCACGGGGGAGATGCACGAGCACTCCCGCCAGGCACCGGGAGGGAGGGCCCGAGTGGCGGAATCGGTCTGGCGGGGCGAGTGCTCCTTTTCCGCCCGAGGATATTCACTGGGCGTGGAAAACCGCCTGGAGGACGGTTTCCACAGGGTTTCACTGAGCGCCGATTCGCCGCGCAAACCGGGCATCAGGGGGGAATTCCGCATGCTCGAGGACCTCTCCCGCTTTCAACCGCTGGTGGTCGTGAGCCCCTTCGGACCCAACCGTCCCCTGTATACCCACAAGGCGGCCTGCCCGGTGGAGGGACGTTTGACCGTCGATGACGAGGTGATAGACCTGGATCCCGCTCGCGACGTCTGCCTGCTCGACGAACAGAAGGCCTTCTACCCCTACCGGAGCTTCTGGAGGTGGATGACCTTCGCCGGGTATGATTCCCGCGGAAGGCTACTGGCGGCCAACCTCTGCCACAACAACATAGCCGACGACGAGCGTTACAGCGAGAACTGCTACTGGGTGAACGGCCGCCTTCACCTCACCGGGGCGGCGCGCTTCGGCTTCAGCGAGGCGGACGTCCTGGGGCCCTGGTTCATAAAGACCACCGACGGCTCGGTGGATGTGGAGTTCCGTCCCCGGGGAGAACGGGCGGAGAGGATACGCGTGGGGCCGTTACTCTCAGACTTCCACCAGCCCTTCGGGACGTTCCGGGGCAAGCTGGCCTCGGGAAGTGAGGAGTATGCTGTGGAGGACCTCTTCGGTCTCTGCGAGTACCACCTGACCAGGTATTGAGAGGGCGCGTGAGAGGAAGCCCCCGGAGACCTTAAAATCGCGAAAAGGAGTGAGCCCCCAAGGGTTCGTCGAGGGCGGCCGGCGGTCAAATCATCCAAGGACAAATCTCTCAAAATACCTGTGAGGGCTCAGGGGTCTAGGCGAGCATGCGACTCCACTCGCACGCTTTTCCATACGGAGGGCACAATGGCCCCCGCGGCTGTACGAGAGGGGGCAAGCAAAAAACCAGGTAGGAGGGGCATGGAAGCCGAGGTTCTCACGCACCCGGTCATCGAGCAACAAGAGGGGCCCTCGCGGAGCGGATGCCAATACCGCGCGGCCGAAAAGGCCATGATTCCTCACCTGTCGAACACTTCGAAAAGTCGGCCTATGCCCTGGGGGTACAGGCGGGGGTGGAGCTGGGGAGAGGGCATGAAATCCTTATCCACTCGAATACCCAAATCCCCCGGTGTGGCCACAGGGGTAAGGGCGGACGCTTATCCCCGCGACAGCGGGCTTGAGTGGAGTGCGGAGCGAAAGAGGCATCCGTTGTGGGGCAGATAGGGCCGGTGCCCCGCATATGGCCGTTGGAGTAGCGTAGAAGGCGATCCGGACGAACAAGAGACAAGCCGGGAGTGATGGGGATGAAATGTCCATGTTGTGGAGCGGAGAACGTCGAAAGCGCCGCCTGGTATTACCTTTGCGATCAGCCCTTCAAGCACGAGTACGCCTCAGAAACGCACGACGTGTTCCCGCCGCAGCCCCTTCACCGGGCCCCACGCCCATGCCCCAGGAAGGTCACGGGCCTCCCGTTCCGGCGCCGGCCCCTCTCCCCCGAGGGGCAGCCGGCGGCGGACCCTCGACCCTCAAGGTCCTTTCGGTAATCATCCTGGTGTTGGTCCTCGTCGGTGGGGTCCCTGGCACGGCATACCTCCTCATGGGCAGGAGGGCCAGCATGAAGTGCCCACCCCTCCGGGAGGGGAAGCCGTGGACGAGTATCTACGGCGCAGGGCCTCCATGTTAGAATGGCCGCAGGAGGTGATAGCATGGAGATGCTCGTCTGCCCGGCCATGTCCGTAGATGATAAATACCGCACCCTGTATGCCGCTCTCATGGGCGTCTTCAACGACATAGCCCAGTTCGCCACCTCCAACCTCGACCGGCAGCAGTTCCAGGAACTGGTCAACGCGGCCATGCACGGCGTGGGCTGGAGCGCCGGCAAGCGCCTGGTGAAGGTCTACCGCCTGAAGCCCACGGTGGAAGACGCCATGAGGCTCCTCCTCCTACTCAACAACGAGTCCCTGGCCTACCTCCCCAAGCTGAAGCAGATATACGCGGAGTTGGACGGCGAGGTGGGATACCTCACCATCCGCAGGGACCCCTGGTACGACTGGTACTTCAAACACCTCCCCATCAACTGCGAGGAGAGCTGCTCGCGGCATGAGTTCGTCGGACTGGTCTCCCACCTCGGCGGGAACTTCAACATAGAGGTCCTGGAATCCCTGCCCCGCGGCGACGAGCGGTGCCGCTTCCGCATCACCAAAGGCAAGTGAGTCGAAGGCATTTGTGTCCGCGACGGGGAAGGAAGGCAGTGCCTCGGGGAATGCCTCCCGGACAGGATGACGAAGCGGGAAAGGTTAGTCGCGGAGCGGATGGGACTCCGTCAAGCGTTCGTCGATCCGTCCAGTCCGGCGATTCCCCGCGAACGACGATCGCCCCTCCCGCCCCCACGCGACTGGCCGCCGCGCTGCATTCCGGCCACCTCGCGGTCACCTGCGACCTGCATCCTCCACGCGAAGCGAATTTGGATGTTTTTTCCAGAGAAGCTTTGCTCCTCTCGCCTGCCGCCGATGCCGTGTTCGTCACCGATTCCCCGGGTGCCCGCCCCCGGGTGAGCAGCCTGGCGGGGTGTATCCGGCTCAAGGAACTCGGGGTGGAACCGGTCCTCCAGCTCACTCGCATCCGCTCCAACCGCATCGCTCTGAAAAGCGAGCTCCTGGGCGCCGCCGCATGGGGGATATACAACCTCCTCCTCCTGGGAGGGGACCCCGCCCGCCTTGGCGACCATCCGGACGCCCTGGACGTATACTGCCTGGACACCGCCGGACTCATCGCCCTGGCCGCGGGGATGCGCGAAGGAGACGCGGGGGAAGGGAGCGGGAGCACGGGGATCCCCTTCCTCATCGGGGCCGCCGTGGACCACCGGGGAGGTAGCGCGGAGCTGGAGAGAGCGCGGTCCAAGCTGGAGGCGGGCGCGGATTTCCTGGTCACCCAGCCGGTCTTCGATGCCGAACCCTTCGCGGAATGGTGGGAGGAGGCCCGCGTTACGCTGCGGGGATGCCCTATACTGGCCGGGGTCCTGGTGCTGGGAAGCGCCCGCGCGGCGAGGTACCTCTCCAGAGGGCTTCCCGGCGTGGAGGTGCCGGAGAGCGCCGTCCGCCGCCTGGAGAGGGCTCCCGACCAGGCCCTTGAAGGAGCGGCGATGGCCGCGGAGACGGCCCTGTCCCTGCGCGACCTCCCCGGGCTGGCCGGGATACATTTCATGAAAGCCGCTCCCGCGGAAGGGGTCCTCGCGGCCATGAGGAAAGCGGGGCTCAGATAAGGAGGGATTCCGGCCCCCGGAAAACCGACATCGGGCACGAACCGAGCCGGAGTTCGATCGCGGATAAAGAAGGCCTGGAGGCGCCGGCGCCTGTCTTCCGATGGCCATCCCCACGTTCCGGGTTGTCATCCGGCAGCCGACTTCCCACTGGTTGAGAGGCTGCGCAATTTTCTTACAGTTTTTACCATATGGCGTGGCGTCACCGCACGATCATCTAGCCTCAGGCCGCTCGGGGCCTCCCGGAAGCGGTGAGCGCAAGCCGCTCCTCACGGCCCGGGGGAGGATGAGGCTCACACGACTTCCCGGCGGAGCTCCTCCAGGTAAGCCCCGTAGAACCTGCCCTCCCGGAGCTCGCGGATGAGGTCTTCCTCGGTCTTTATCTCGCGCTCGAAGACGGTGACGCACTTCCCCACCTGCCACAGGGCGTGAGCGTCGCTCCCGCCCGTCCCCGGAATCCCCCATTCGCGCGCCAGCTCCTGCGCCTGGAGGTTGCTGCGTGTCTTGTTGGCCCCGTTGTGGGTCTCCAGGGCAACGATGTGCTCTGCTATCTCGCGGGGGAAGGCGTGGCGATGCCCGTGCTTGGGGTCCCACCCCCGGCAGGGATGGGCGGGGATGATGACCGCGCCGTCCTCCTCGGCCATCTCCACGAGTTCCCAGAAAGTGGTAAGGTGGTACCGGGTGTCCCTCCGGAGGCCGAAGACCAGCATGTCCCCGAAATCGGTGTATATCTCCACGCCCCGGAAAATGGGGTACCCCCGGTCTCCGGCGTATTCCAGCATCTTGTTGGCGCCGCGGTGGGAATGGTGGTCGGTGATGCAGATGCCGTCGATGCCCAGCTCCTGAACCCTTTCCAGCAGCTCGTCAGGGCCCAGCTGGGAACATATGGAACCCAGGTTGGTGTGGATGTGCAGGTCTACGATCAAGGCTACCTCCAGAGGCGCGAGAGCTCTATTCCCTCAACCTCGTGTGCGTAGGCCGCCCGGCACCTCCCGGCCTTCACCTCCCGCACCAGGTCCTCCTCGCTCTCTATGTCGTTCTCGAAGACGGTCAGGCAGCGCCCAAGCTGCATGAGGAAATGGGCGTCGCTCCCCCCGACGCCCGGGATCCCGTATTCCAGGGCCACCGCCTCGGCCCGGAGATTGGCCTCCTCCGTGTTGCCCCCGTTCTTGACCTCCAGAGCATCCACGCGCGCCAAGAGGAACTCCGCCCTCTCCGGCCCCAGCCTGTCGTGGAAACCGCGGTCGCTGCGGCAGGGATGAGCGGGGATGATGAGCCCGTCGGCTTCCCGCACCCAGCGGTGGAGCTCCTCGAAGGGCACCTGGAGGGGGAAGGAGGGAATCTCCAGCCCGAAGACCAGCATATCGCCGCAGTCCGTGTACACCTCCACCCCGCGCAGGACGGGAAAGCCCAATTCCCACCCCAGCTCCCAGGCAACTTGCGCACCCTCCATCTCCTCGTGCTCGGTGACGCACACGGCATCGAGCCCCAATCTGCGGGCGGCGTGGATGAGCTGGCGAGGGTCGATGTGCGAACAGGGGGAGCTGACCACGGTGTGGACGTGCAGATCTACGAGCATTACCTCTTTCGCCTCCTCCGGCCGCGTTCCGGCACGCGGCCTTGGATATTCTTTCACACACCGGCAGGGGCTTTCAACATCCACCGTCATCCGCTCCATCCCGAAGGCCCCTCATATCCCTTTCCGGATGCGGCACAGAGTTTTTCCCACAGGCCATCGACAAGTACCGCCCCTCCGCTCTAACCTCCCGGATGGCCGCGGTGAGAGGAGGCCACAGCAGCCCCTCCCCATAACCGGCGCTCACCGCTTTCAGCCCCGCGGCATCCGCAGTTGCCCCGGCGGGCGGTTATAATTTGCGCATGGAGAATCGGGTGGAGAGCGGGGTGAACCGGGACCTCCCCGCGGATGCCATGTTCGCCGCCTATACCGTCCAGAACCTGCGGCGCCCGGTGCGCACCGAGGATGGGGTGCTCCTGGATACCCTGCGGCTGGGACGCCTACCGGAGCGGGGGGTGATAATCTGTCACGGCTTCGGGGGGAACAAGAACATCCGTGGCCTGGTGGCGCTGGCCCAGGAGCTCTCCCTGGATTACACGGTCTACACCTTCGACTTCCGTGGCCACGGCCTCTCCCCGGGGCGCTCCACCTTCGGGTACCGCGAGGTGCTGGACCTCAAGGCGGTGGTGGAGCTGGCCCGCGGCGACGGCAACCGCAGGCTGGCCGCCCTGGGGTTCTCCATGGGAGGGGTGGTGGTCATACGCTATGCCGCCATCTACGGGGGGCTGGATTCCGCCCTGGCGGTGAGCGTCCCCGCCGACCTGTGGACCGCCCGCGCCCCCGGGGCCCGGCTGATACGGCTGCTCATGGGCAATCCGCTGGGGAGGCTGGCGGCCCGCTTACGGTACCGCGTGGACGTGGACCCCTCTTGGAAGAGGCAGGCCTCTCCCCTGGAGCTGGCGCCCCTCACCGCCTCCCAACCCCTAACCATCATCCAGGGGGAGGACGACTACATCTTCGAGGTGGAACAGGCGCACGAGCTGAAGCGCAGGGCCGGCGACCACTGCCGCCTGAAGACCTTCCCCCGCTTCGGCCACGCGGAACAGGGTTACGGGCCGGAACTCCTGGCCTACGTGAGGGAGGTGCTGGCCGAGGACCTGCGCTGACCGGAGGCGCATGGCCACTCGCCCATGAGAGGCGAAGGCCAGGCCACGAAATCCTGCCTGGCCAGCATGGGATGTCCCCGGGAAACGGACGAAGGGGCCGCGTATCGCATTGCGCCCATCCTGGCGCATCACGCTTCGTCCCCAGCCGGAGGGAGGCGCGAGGTGAGCGTTATCTGACCCATATTTCCTGGACGTTGACGAAATGCACCCAGGTGAGATCATAGGTCTCACCGTCGATCTCCACCACTCCGGGACCGCCTTCACCGGAGCACCGGAAGGTCAAGGTGTGTACGGCGCAAGGGAAAGGCCTGCGGGGAAAAGCCCCCTCATAAACCTCCACGCCGAACCGTCTCTCCTCCGACCTGAGATCCACGGTGGCCACCCGCCTGCCATCCACCAGGATGTCCATCCTACCCATGTGCCAGTCCGTGGCCGAAACCACCTTGAAGCGCGACTTGCCCACGCAGACGTAGGTGGCTGTGGCCCCCGTGTCGTTGGTCACCAGCAGCTTCGGGCCACCGACGCAGGAATAGTCCTCGATCACCCAGGTTCCGCCATCCTTCGACCACTCGGGGTCATCGGCGCACACCTTCGTCCAGCGCAGGCAGGCCATCCTTGGCGAACCCGGAGCGGAGACCGCTTGCCCGAAGGAGCCGAGGAGGAAAAGCGCCGCGAGGCCCGCTGCCAGGATCATCCCAGTCCTCCGTGTCTTCCCCATACAACCACCCCCTCTTCAATGCTTTTTCGAGAGAGGCGAATCAGCTCCTGACGTGAACAATATAAACCTCCATGGAACTTTCTGCCAAGAACGAGGCAAGAGGTGTTTGTCCTTTGGTCCGGTCGGCTTCCGTGTTCCGGGGGAGACTTCTCTCCTTCACGTGGGAAGCCTTGCCAGGAACCAGAACGTTCTCTCGCACATCCCGGTTCACTGGTAATCCCGCGAGGTTTTCTCCCTCACGGTGGGACTCCTCGGTCCCGCTCATCCTCTTCCGCCACCCGGCGATAAGGCTTTTCGCCCCTTTTTGTCCTTACCTCGCCGATGATTGCATCTCCGCATTCGAAAAGAAGCCGCATCCAGGCAAGCACGCTGGCTTCATAAAAACGCTGTCCAGGAAAGCCCGATGTCCGTCCGGTATATCCCGTAACCGGACAGCCCGTTTAGTCGCCGTTGGGGCGGGAAAGAGTTCTCTTAGCCTTTCGGGATGGAACTCGGATCACCACAAGGACCACCTTTTGGTGCAGGCCGGAAGGCACGGCATCGAGCGGCCGGGTAGCATCCCCTCTGCAGTCAAGCCGGACTCAACCCTTTTCCACCAGGTCCAGGAGCACCCTCTCCAGCCGCTCCACGCCCTTCTCCCAGGAGAAACGTTCTTCGGCCAGTCTCCTGGCGCTGTCACCCAACCGACAGCATAGCTCGTCGTCCCGCAGTAGGCGTATTACCGCGGCGGCGAACTCCTCCGGGTCGTCGGCGATGACCATGTCCCTACCGTCCTCGGCCTCCACGCCCTCCGCCCCCAGGGAGGTGGTGACGATGGGTAACCCCATGGCCATGGCCTCCAGGAGCTTGCCCCGGAAGCCGCCCCCGATGCGCACCGGGTTGACGAATACCTTGCTGCGCTCGAAGTAGGGGCGCACGTCCTCCACCGTCCCGGTGACCACCACCGATGGGTCCTCTCGGGCCAGCTCCAGGAGGTCCGGGGTGGGGTCCTTTCCCACTACATAGAAGCGGGCCGAAGGGACTTCCCTCCTGATGCGCGGCCACATGCGCTGGTGGAAGTAGAGGACGGCATCCCGGTTGGGGTCGTGGGGGTAGTTGCCCAGGAACATCACCGCCTCTTCCTTCTCGCACTCCCCGGAGACGCAGAAACGTTCCACGTCCACCCCGTGCGGGACCACCTCTATCCTCAGGTCGGGGCGGATGTCCAGTAGCTCCTGCCTCCCCTCCGGGGTCAGGGTGAGGACCAGGTCAGCGTCGGCGTACATCTCGAACTCGAACCTCCGGAGCCCCTTGAGGTTGAAGAGGGCGGAGACGCCCTCGCGGGAGAAGCGCTGCACCCTCCAGGCCTTGCGGCGCGCAAGGTAATAGCATTCGTGCACGGACATGACCCGCTTCATCCCCGCGAGGTCCGGGTTGCGGAAGAGGTACTGGGCCACGGCGGAGTACTCGGAGACCACCACGTCGTAGCAGTGCTTGCCCACCATTTCCCGGAGGGCCTCGAACATCAGGGGGGAACGCGAGTTGAGGAAGTAGATGGGGACGGGCGAGAAGAGGAAATCCCACGCTTTGCGGGGGAAGGGCCGCGGGCCGGGCATGGGCACGCCCCGGTAATCAAGGCAGAAACGGGCCACGCTGTCCTGGTACTCCCTCTCCTCCTCGGGCACAAAGCAGAGCAGGGACACGTTGTGGCGCCGCGAGAGGATGCGCACCCGGTTGTAGACCAGGATGGGGCCTCCGATGACCTTCTCGTGAGGCAGCGTCTTGCACAGGAACAGGATGTCCATCTTCCTCCCTTCCTCTCCAGGTCCGCGGGTCACGCGCGCTCGCGCGCCTATTTATTCGACATCCCGTCCCCGACCGTTTAACCCCAAGAACCGCAACCGGTGGTGCGACGATCCCTATCTCGCGGCCTCCCGAGCCGCCTCACCGCTCCGCCCCCTTGACCCGCCCGGCTATGGAGGCCGCCCAACCTTCCACTTCCTTCCAGTCGCGATAGTCTCCGGATGGCGCTTTGACCTTCCCAACCACGGCCCTCTCCAGAGATCCCAGCCTCTCCGGGTCTATCTTCCCCTTGAAGAGGGCCGTGTCCATAGGCTTGAGCCTTTCCAGCAGCGGCTGGATGGATTTGGGGAAGCGCCACCCCGCGGTCAGCTCCTCCGCTTCGCCCTCCCCGGTGGGACCGCTGGAGAATAGCCAGAGGGGCATCCTCTCCAGCTCCCCTTTCCACCTCTTCAGGAACCGGGTCGCGCCCCTCACCCAGCGACCGTAGTACACCCCGCTCCCCAGGACCACCGCCGTATAACCGGACAAGTCCTCAACATCGGCCGCCGGGAGCACGTCCGCCTCCACCCCTTGCTCCCGCAGCACGGTGCCGATCCTCTCCGCCAGCTCCGCCGTGGCCCCGTGCTTCGTCCCATAGGCCACCAGGACTCTCCCAGCCATGATAATCCCTCCTTCATGCCGCGAGAAGCATCGTGTGAGGTTCAACTTCCTCAAACGACGCGTCCCCACCGGAGGTCGGATGTCCACGGGGACCACGTCACTACTGGACCAGGCGGCGCAGCTCCCGCTTGAGGATCTTCCCGACGGAGCTCTTGGGGAGGGCTTCCAGGATGCGTATCTCCCTGGGTTGTTTGAAGGTCGGCAGGTTCTCCCGACAAAAGGAGAGGATATCCTCCGGGGAGGCCTCGGCCCCGAACTTCAGGGCCACGTAGGCCACGATCTCCTCCCCGTAGACGGGGTCGGGCACTCCGATGACCGCCGCCTCGGCCACCGCGGGGTGGCGGTAGATGACCTCCTCGATCTGGGTGGGCATGATGTTCTCGCCCCCCTTGATGATGATGTCCTTCTTGCGGTCGGTGAGGTAGAGGTAGCCGTCCTCGTCCAGGAAACCCACGTCTCCGGTGTGCAACCAGCCGCCGCGCAGGGCCTCCGCCGTCTCCTCCGGCAGCTTGTGGTACCCCTTCATGATCTGGGGACCGCGTATGACGATCTCCCCTATCTGGCCCGGAGGAAGGGGACGGTCCTGCTCGTCGAAGACGGCCAGTTCCGTGTTGTCGTAGGCCTTGCCCACCGCCCCGTCCCGCCACTCCTGGCTGGGCCTGAGGATGGCCCCCATGCCCGTGGACTCGGTCAGGCCGTAGAGCTGGCGCATGCGGCAGCCGAACTTCTCCATGAAGGCCCGGCGGAGCTCCAGGGGGAGGGGCGCGGCGCCGGCGATGGTGTCCTCCAGGGAGCTCAGGTCGTACCTGTCAACGTTGGGGTGGTTGAGGATGAGGGAGAACATGGTGGGCACGGCGGGGAAGAAATTGACGCGGTACTTCTCGATGAGGCGCATGCACTCTTCCGGCTCGTACCAGCGCATGAGGACGGCCCGCGTCTCACGGTGTTCGGAGAGATTGCCGGCGTTCATGGCCCCCACCCCGTAGATGTGGGCCATGGGTAGGCACACCAGGCTCACCTGCGGCCTTTCCACCTCGTTGGCGTAGTAGGCGCTCTCCGCGGAGGTGATGAGGTTCCGGTGGGTCAGCATGACCCCCTTGGGCTTGCCCGTTGTCCCCGAGGTGTACATGAGCATCGCCAAGTCGTCGGGGTCGCGGTCCTCGATGTCCAGGTGATGCGGGTTCTCCTCCAGGAGCCTCTCGTAGGAGAGGGTGCGCTCGGAGTCCTCCCCGCCCACCACGATCACGTGGCGCACGCTCTCCAATCCAGCGGACGCCTCGAGCACTTTGGGGGCGATGATGGTATCGGTGATCACCGCAGTGGCCTCCGCGTCGTCAAGGATGTATCGGAACTCGTCCGCTGTGAGGACGAAGAGTATGGGAAGGGCCACGCCACCGATGCGGAACACGGCGCCGAAGGCCTCGAAGACCTGGGGGCAGTTGGACATGGTCACCGCCACCACGTCCCCCACGCCGATGCCCAGCTTCTTAAGCGCGTTGCCCAGACGGTTGGAGTTCTTGATGGTCTCCAGGTTGGTTATCTCCCGGCCCTCGAAGACCATGGAAACCGTCTCACCCAACCGGTTGTAGTGCTCCTCTGCCAGCATGGCCACGTTCATCCCTGACCTCCCTCCCCGAGTTTGATGCCCAAAGCCCGCCTGCCTAAGCCTGAAAGTCCGCTGTCCGACGCCGGACCTCGTGGGTCCCCCACGTTCTTGAAAGGGAACCCCAAAGCTACGCCGCCGGAAAAGAGTGCCCCACACGGGCCACGGACGACATCGCCAGCTTGAGCGCGCAAAAGACAGCGTCTGGACAAGTGCGTAAAGGCTCCGTCGGGTAGCGCTTTCCGTCCGTTGACCGTGGCGATGCTATAAATCTCCCCCCTCTTAAGGGATTGTAAACCAAATGGCTCCACTCATGGCGATCCTCCTCGCCCGGGAACAGCCCAACCGTATCCTCTGGGATCCTTCCGCTGCAGCACGGGGCAGGGATGACGACGGGAAAAGAGGGTCCCGCGAGGCAAGATCAGGCCCATTGCGGGCAATCCGCCGAGCATCATCGTCCCTGCGTTTCCGTTCCGCGTAGGTCTACCCACGGCTTCTTTCCTCCACCCGAGGGCCATCCCGGGAGCCTTCCCCGGGGCTATGACCACCATTCCTTCCTTTACCGAAAGTGAACCATGTGCATGAATCCCCCATCCCCCTGACCAGGCATTTTACCGCCCAAGCGTGATCAAAGGGTTTTCTCTTCCCACGTGCAGGGTATAGAATTATACAAATCAGTCTGGGGGAATTGCTCAAAGCGTCAAAAGCGCTTTGCCACATGTTCTTGGGGGACGGTTTCCAGACGCGCGGATGAGGAAGGGGGGGACCATCATGCCTTCCGTATTCCCACAAGGCGAAAATGGGTCTCGGGTTCCACGCCGCCATATCCCCGGTGGCCCTCACGGCCCCGGAGATCGTCTCCGGGCCCGCGCCGCACGCGCAAGGGCAAGCGGCACGGCCGCTCTCTTCGGCAGGGCCTGGAGCGGCGGTACGGCCGTATGGGAAGCCGGGTACAGACGCCGCCGGCATGGACTCTCCCTGGCCCTGGCCCTCATCCTGGCGGCCTGCCTTTTCCTCTACGGCCCCGGCGTCGGGACGGCAAAGGCTCAGGCCACGGCCACCTTCGACCTCTTCAGCATGTTCCCGCAGCAGGTCCTCGCGCCATCGGCGGGCAGGACCTTCACCTGGATGCCCCTGGACACCCGCAATATCGCCGACGTCACCGAGTGGACGTGGCTCTCGGTGAGTTCGGAGTCGCCCTACTTCACAGCCGTGGTATTGCCCTGCCTGGTCCGCCCGGCGGGAAGGGACGGAACGGCCAGGAGCTGGGTGCTGGTCTCCTGCTCCCCGCAGACCCCGGAGGGCACCGTGGGCTACATCAAGGCCACAGGCAAGAGGGGAGCGGAGACGCATCGCCTGTGGCTAAAGGTCACCGCCCTTTCCTCCGCACCACGCCTGGAGCTCTCTCGGGGGGACACGCTCCTGGGCCAGGGGTACCGCGACCCCGTGCGCCAGCCCTTCACGGGTCGCCCTTTGACCTGGAGCCTGGCGGCCACCAATCTCGGCGGCGGCGACGACACCTACGGCCTCTCCTTTCGCTGCGAACATCCCTGCCAGGTAAGGTTCCTCGGACCCTCCGGGGAGGAGATCAGCTCCGTGAGCCTTCCCGGGGTGACGCACAACTACCTCTATCCCCGGCCCGTGTACCTAAAGGCGGAGGTCATTCCCGGACCGGGACTGCCCAAGAACCGGGCAGTGCCCGTCACCCTCACGCTGGGTCCGGGCAAAAGGAGCGGATCGGTGAGCGAGGTGACCGTGGAGGTGCTCAACCCCGGGATGCTCTACTGCGCCAACGACCTGGAGGGACCGCGGCCTCACGCCCATCAGGTGATGCCCGGGGAGTCCACGACCTTCATGTTCCACGTCAGTGACCTGGAAGAAAAACCCATCGACGTGCGCCTCTCCTGGAACGGCGGCGCGACCGACTGGCGGGTCCTCCTGGACCGGGAAGCCATAAGCGGGCTGGAACCCGGTTCCACCGCCCAGGCGGTCCTCACCGCGACCGCACCCTCCCAGTCCACGGTGGGCGAACGCGTGGAGTTCACCGTACGCGCGGAGAGCGATTCCGGCCGGGTGGAGGAAGTGCGGGTGGCCGCAGAGGTGACCGACGTCCCCAACATCTATTACTTCGCCATCGACTCCATGGACCCCGAGTACCTCGACCTCAACCGCGCCGGAACGGGGCCGGGCTCGGAAGGTGACTGGCTCATGCCCAACCTGCGGAGCTTCATGAAGGAGGCCGTCCACTACCCCAACGCCCGGGTCTACCTCCCCTCGGCCACGGACATGAACCACACCAACGCCCTGGCAGGCACTTACACCGGTACTCAGGGCCTGTACATGGTGGGCGGGACCTGGCGGGGATTCACGGAGCACGACGAGGTGATCACCGGCCCCAACTCCATGGCCCTCATGCTCTACGGCCTGGAGGGGAAACCCCTCAAGCGCGTCTTCGAGGTGGCCAAGGAGGAGACGGGGGGTAAGGCCCTCTGCGGGTTCTGGTCCAACAAGAACTGGCTGGCGGACATCGAGGGGGAGCGGACGGTGGACATCGTGGGCCACAGCGAGCGCTTCCCTCTCTTCTTCCCGCCGCCGTACAAGTATTCCGCCGCCGGGGACCCGCGCAGCGATGGCGATCCGTCCGACCCGCTTTCCGGCCCCTTCTCCGCCTGCTTCTACTCCGACACCACCCGGGAGATACTCATCCCCGCCCTGCTGGGGCAGTTCAACCTCCTCCTGGGCCTGGGGCTCTACGTCATGCCGGTGAGCACTTTCGTGGGCATGGTGCCCGGCGGCCACTGCGAAGACCGTTACCTGATGGAGTCCTTCCTGCGCTCCATAGAGGAAGAGGACCCTGATGTCTGCTATATAAACATCGCCGACCTGGACAACACCGGTCACTTCACTGGTTCCTCCTGGGATACCGGGGAATGGGACGAAAAGGGCACCCCGGGCGCGGCGGACGATGAGAGCCGTTACAGCCCCTGGATGCGCCGGGACGAATGCCTGGACATCCTGCGCGAGGCGGACCTCCTGTTCGCCGACTTCCTGCGCACCCTGAAGGAAAGGGGTGTCTACGACAACAGCGTCATCGTATTCCTCTCCGATCACGGCATGGAGAATATGAAGGACCGGGCGCGCGGGTACCAGGTGTTGGACCTGCGGCTCATCCTCAGGTCCCACGGCCTGGTACTCAACGAGGACTACAGGGAGGGGGGCGGAACGGAGATAAATTTCATCTGGTGCCCGGACCCGGAGAGGCTGCGGAACATCGAGGAGATACTGGAAAACTTTACCGTTGAGGATCCGGAGCGCGGACCCGTGAAGCCGCTGGTGGTGGTGAACCGCGAGGAGATGCTCAACGGGGTGGACCTGGGCCTGTGGGGCAAGATACGCCCCCGCGAGCTGTATTCCGAGTTCTGGATAAACCATCCCGACCTGCCGGAGGGACACCTCTGGCCGGACCTGTTCGTCTTCCCCCTGTACAACTACAACGTGGCCGCCCACGGGGGGATCCTCTCCACGTCGGCCAACCCGGTGGGCATCAACCTGGGAAACGTGCCGGACAACGTGCAGCTCGGGTTCCCCGGCGCACACGGCGGTCCCCAGACCACCCGCATGCCCCTGCTCCTCAAAGCCCCCACCGGGTACCCCCTCTACCTCCCGGGGACCCGGGTGGATGAGGAGGTGGAGATCGGGGACATAGCACCCACCATCTACCGCATCCTGGGGTGGGAGGCGCCGGACTGCGTGGACGGAGAGCCGCTGCCCTGGTGACGAGGGGTGCCCTCTCGGGGGAAATCGTGCCACGACCGCCCTCAAGACGATGGGCCGAAGAAAGACGCTCTAATCAAGGGTTGTCCGGGACACAACAGGGAATACGATTCACCCTTTTGTTCCGCTCCAATGTTAACCCGTTCGGGAATTCCACGGGGCCGATAGTTCCAAGGCCTCGACAGAGCCTTGTGTGGTTGTAAACGAAACCCGTGCACTTTCCGCCGAAGGGGATGGACGGAAGGAGAGAAACCCCTGAAGGCCGCTTGGCAGCGGCGAGGAAAGGTCAAGATGACCACGGGCGGCAGTGCAAAGCTTACGTACATACGGCCCAGAGGACCCGTCTCCGCTGCCGGAGGAGCAGAAAAGTCATATTTTCATTAATAAACTATTGCAATTTGCAAATTTTTTAAAAATGGTGTACCATGTACCCGGTATGTGGAGGGGCCGGTTAAAACGCACCTGCGGCGCCCCGCTGGAAACCGCTTGTGACACGACGTGTGCCGACCCGGAAATGATGCCCGGCGGAAGCCATCTCAGCGTCGCAGCAAACAGTCCGACAGGGAGGAACGGGAAGATGAAGAGGGGATGGGACTGGAGGGGAAAGAAGGTGCTCGTCACCGGCGGGGGAAGCGGCATAGGACTGGCCATCGCCGCCGAGGCGGCTCACCGCGGCGCGACCCCCATCCTGGTGGACCTGAACCCCGAGGCCCTCGCCGCAGCGGAGGCCTCTCTGCGCCGAGAGGGTCACGAGGCACGCGGCTTCCGCATCGACGTCACGGACATAGACGCGGTGAGGAATCTGCGCGAGAGGCTCGATGCGCTCTCCCTCTCCCCCGACGTCCTGGTGAACTGCGCGGGGGTCACCCTTGTGGCCCACGTGACCTCCACGGAGCACGAGGAATGGAAGCGCATAATAGACGTCAACCTCATGGGCACGGTCAACGTGGTGGAGGTCTTCCTCCCCGATCTCGTGGAGAAAGGCTCCGGTTGCATCGTGAACATCGGTTCCATAGACGGTCTGGTCCCCATCCCAGGCCAGTCCGCGTACTGCGCCAGCAAGTTCGCCGTTACCGGGATGAGCGAGGTCCTCTATTACGACCTCAAACCACAGGGCATAGGGGTGACCCTGGTCTGCCCCGGTTACGTGAACACCCCCATGGCCCGCTCCCACCCGATAAAGGACCTGCCCATCCGCTTCCGGGGTTGGGAGAGGGTGGCCCGCCTGCTGGAGCTCTTCAGCAGCCGGCCGGAGAAGGTGGCCTCCCTGGCCCTGGACGGCGTGGAGAGGGGGCGCTTCCTGGTCATACCCGGCCTCCCCTCCCGATTGATGTACCACTACCGGCGCTACTTCCCCCGCCTGGCGGCGGCCTCCGGGGTGGCCGTGGGGAGGCTCTACGCCCGCCTGCGCCGCCTGCAGAAGGAGAGGGCCCTCGAGGGGTGCTCACCCTGAGCCGCTTGTTTTTCCGCCCCTTCTGATGAAGACATCCGGGGAGGAGCGCCGCATCGTCACCGGAAAGTCGCTTCGCTATCAGCACCGACCCCTGCATGCGGGTGGAACTGCCGGAATGAGCGAGGTCGCGCACCCCTGAACCTTCGTCGGGTCCGAAAGCCTCCGCGGTCTCCCGGACACCCCCTTATACCCGCCTAGAGGAGAGCATGCGGTCGTTGTGGAGGAAGACCACCGGGGGTCCATGAGTGAGCAGTACATGGGCCAACCGCCCGGAAATCCCGCGGAAGAGGCCGTCCCCGAGGAACACCACGCGCCGCCGGCGATTTTTCAACGTTGAAAGTTCCACCCAAGGCGGTACCTTGGTTCCCTGAAGCTTCGAGTGGAACTTGAAACAGGAGGCTTTCGCCAGACACTCCAATGGACACTGCATAGTCGCTTGGGCTGGGCCTCGCGGACGTCCTGTTCGAAGCCTTGAAAAGCAGACTTGTCGGGACCGTCCTCGATGTTGCAGTGGGGGCCTTGACACCCACGCATCGAGGAATTTCGACGGGAGTCGTTTGCCCCTGGTAAAGCGCGTCCCTCGGGCCGAGCGACACGCCTTCAGGCTGAGCGGGCTCCCCCACGATCGGCATACACCGGCTTGACCGTAGGGCGATCCCGGCGTAATAATAAATAAACCGACCGGTTGGTATGTTTAAAGGCTCCTGCTACGGTCATCTGATAAGCCGGGCAGGCGGGGAAAGCCAGGGAGGAGAGGATGGAAGAGAACGTGTATCAGCGGCTTGCGGAACACCTCGACCGGGCCATCAACGGGGTCCCCATGTCCCCTCATCTCATGGAGATCTTGCACATCCTCTACCCCGGGGAAGAGGCGGAGGTGGCCCTCAACCTGGCCATCTACGAGAACCGGACCCTCTCACAACTCCGGGAGATGATGCCGGACAAGGCCGATCGACTGGAGGAGATCCTCTCGAGCATGGCAAAGAGGGGCACGGTGCTCACGACGCAGAAGCCCGGCAAGGAGAGGATATACCGCCTGCTGCCCAGCGTGGTGGGCTTCGCGGAGGCACCCTTCCTCTCCGGTGAGGACACCCCGGAACTGCGCCGCCTGGCCCGCCACTGGAAGGAGTACCTTGACGCGGAGTTCGGCGAGGAGCTGGCCCGCAAGGTCCCCCTCATCCGGGTGGTCCCGGTGGGAGAGTCCCTGCGCGACCCCTCGCAGGTCCTGCCCTTCGACGCCCTTGAGGAGCTGCTGGACAAGGTGGACTACTACGCCGTCGGGCACTGCCCCTGCCGCCAGATGGCCAGGTTCGTGGGCGAGGGCTGCGAGCACCCCGTGGAGAGGTGCATGCACTTCGGGACCATGGGCCGCTACCTGGTGGATACGGGAAAGGCACGGGCCATAGACAAGGAGGAGGCCCTGCGCATCCTGCGCCAAGCCACGGAGGAGGGCCTCATCCACGTCTGCGACAACGTGGAAGGCCATGTGCGGACCATCTGCAACTGCTGCCCTTGCTGCTGCGGGTTCTTCCGCGCCAAGCTGGGTCGTGGGCTGCAAACCGTCTCCTCGTCCAGTTACGTGGCACGGGTGGAGGAGGACTGTGCCGGCTGCGGGATATGCGAGGAGAGGTGCCCGGTTGGAGCTGTTAAACTGTCCGGAGATACCGCGGTCGTGGACCCCGAGGTGTGTATAGGCTGCGGGGTGTGCACCCCCACCTGCCAGGAGGAGGCCATCCGCCTCGAGGTGCGGGAGAGGATAAACCCGCCCATGAGCCTGCAGGACTTCATCGCCGCCCGTATGAAGATGTGAAATCGGAGGCCGCCGGGTATTCCCGTATCTCAAGCGCCTAAAGGGCGGTTTCCACGGGAAGGGACCCTAACCCCCAGCCTCCTGGCGGCGAAAGGGGGAGGAAGGCCGGGTAGATGGGCGTCAAGATGCACATGAGGCAGAGGCAGGGGGTCAAGATGGGAGCGGCAGGCGAGAGGGACGGTAAAAGGTACCAGGATAACCCCTTATTACGGTGCCGTGAACAAGGTGATGAGGAAGGCAGTATACGGATACGGTAAAGGGTACCCGGGAGCAGTTGGCAACCGTGGCATCCGCCGTTGACGACGTAACTTGCGCGCGTCCTCCAAAAGGAGTGGGGAAAGATGGGCGAGCGGGGAAAGACGACCCTTATGGATGGCGATCGTGCCTCGGGGCGCAAGGCCGCCAAGGGCGGCGAGCGGATTTCCAAGGGGGCACGCACCCGGCAGCGCATCGTGGGGCACGCCACCCTGCTCATGTACGCCAACGGTTATGCCCGCACCTCGATAGACGACGTCATCCGCGCCGCGGGCATCACCAAGGGCAGTTTCTACTTCCACTTCCGGTCCAAGGAGGACCTGGGCTATGCGGTCATAGAGAACGCCTCCAACTACATCCTTGGGAGGTTGAGGGAGGTCCTGGAGAGGCCCGGCCTCAACTCCTGGGAACGCCTGGAGGCCATGCTGCGCGAGATACAGCGGATAGTGGAGGCCGCCGACTGCACGCGGGGGTGCATCCTCGGAAACCTGGCCCTGGAGACCAGCCACGACCACCCCGGCTTCCGGGAGGCCATCGCCGCCGCTTTCCGCGAATGGTGGGAACTCATAACCTCCCACCTTGAGGCCATGAAGGAGGAAGGACACCTCCCACCCGGCTTCGACTGCCGTGCTTACGCCCAGTTCGCGGTGAGCGCCATGGAGGGCGGGATAATGATGAGCAAGGTGACCCGTGACCCGGGGCCCATGCGCAACAGCATCGCCCTCGTCTTGGAGCAGCTGCGCCTGCTCTCCGGCAAGGAACACAAGAGGAGGTAAACTCGATGTCCGAGGAGATCTACGAGAAGTTGAGGGAGATCCTGGACCGCCACCCGGCGGGATGCCCGCCGTCGCCGGAGATAATGGAGATCCTCAAGACCTTCTTCACCCCCGAGGAAGCGCGTGTGGCCCTGGGACTGGGATTCCGGCCCTTTCCCCTCGAGGAGGTCGCCCGGAGGGCGGGGGTGGATCCGGAGGAAGCGTGCGCCCGGCTGGAATCCCTGGCGGATAAGGGAGTGGTCTTCGCCCGCGAGAAGGACGGGGTCTGGGGATACGCCCTGCTGCCGGTGATGCCCGGCATCTTCGAGTTCCCCTACATGAAGGGCCTGGACCCGGAGACGAGGGAGAGGCTCACCCCTCTGTGGAAAAGCTACCTCCCAAAGCTCTCGCGGGAGTTCGGGACCCCGGAGGTCTCCTTCTCCCGCATCGTTCCCATCCAAGAGGAGGTGGAGAGCCAGCCGGGGGTGCTCCCCTACGACAGGGTCTACGACATGATCGACAGGGCCAGGGTGGTGGGCATCGCCCGCTGCGCTTGCCGGGAACTGGAGCAGAAATGCGACGCCCCCCGCGAGGCCTGTATGCTCTTCGACGAGACCTGCACCTACCTGGTGGAGCGGGGCTTCGGACGCTACCTGACCAAGGAGGAGATGAAGGAGAAGCTGCGCGAGTTCGACCGCGCCGGGCTGGTGCACCAGATAAACAACGTCCAGGAGCGGCTGACCTTCGTCTGCAACTGCTGCCCCTGCTGCTGTGGGCTTCTGCGCGCCTCCCTGGAATGGGGGAATCCCAACGTCTTCACCTCCTCGGGTTTCATCCCGGAGAACGACCCCGAGATGTGCAACGGATGCGGGATATGCGCCGACGACAGGTGCCCGGTGGGGGCCGTGAGGATCGAGGAGGAGCGGGCTGTGGTGGACGAATCCCGCTGCATCGGGTGTGGCCTCTGCGTCACCGGCTGCCCCAACCGGGCCATGAGCCTGAAAAAGAAGGTGGAGACGGCGGCTCCTCCCCTCACCACGGCGGAGATGGGCATGCGCATCCTGCAGCAGAAGGGGAAGCTGGAGAGGTTCCTGGAGCTCCTCAACCCCTGACGAAGGCGCGGGTACCGGGAACGAATCCCGGCGTTCCTTCCCGGACCCGGAAGGGCCGCGGCCCCATCCGGGGATGTTCTTCAGGAAACAACGAACATGGACGGGCCGGGGAGGAAATCAAACGCCCATAACCACAGACCTGGGCGGTCGGGGAGCAATGTGCGCTCGGCAGCAGCGTAAAGAGGAGACGGTGGGCGATGATATGGGAAAATCGCAGCCCGGAACCCTCAGGAAAGCTTTCCCGGCCGCCTCACCGGAGGGATGCCCCGGGTCGGGCAGGGTGTTCCGCCTCGGCCGCGGGAGGGTCCTTATCCCCGCCTTATGACCCGGGGCCCCTAATGTGATCAGTTGGCCATGACCGGGGCGCCGCTCCGGGCTATGGCCTGCAGCTTCTCGCTGAGGTAGAGTTCGCGGCAGAGGAAACGCCTCTTCTTCCCGCTGGAGGTCTTGGGCAGGGTCCCCGCCGGGACCAGGACGACCTCGCGCACGGGAACCCCGATCTCCTCGCGCACCAGGGAGGACACGGCGCGGGCCGTCTCCAGGGCCGCCTGCGGGCAGGAGAGGCGGGTCTCGCCCACCAGCACCAGCCTTTCCCGCCCTCTCCGGGTGGTCACCCCGAAGGCCACCGCGTTGCCTTTGCGCACGCCCTCCACGCGCTCGGCGCAGCGTTCCACGTCCTCCGGGAAGAGGTTTCGACCCCCGATGATGACCATGTCCTTGATCCGTCCCACCAGGAAAAGGTCCCCGCCGGCCAGGTAACCCAGATCCCCGGTGTGCAGCCAGCCGCCCCTGAGGGCTTCCGCGGTGGCCGCGGCATCCCCCCAGTAGCCCTGCATGAGGGAGGGGCCGCGCACGCACACCTCCCCCACCTCACGCTCCCCCGCCGTGGTGCCGTCCTCCCTGACGATGCGCACCTCTAGACCCCGGAGGGGCCGCCCCAGGGAGACCATGCAGCGCGCGTCCGCACTATCGGGAGGACAGGGGACCGCCTCCTTCCGCTCCTCGATTCCCCTCCTGGAAACGTGATCCTTGCGGTAGACCGTGCCGGGCTCCGGGAAGGTCACCGCCAACGTTGCCTCGGCCAGCCCGTAGACCGGATAGGGGACCTCCGGCCCGAGGCCGTATCCCGCGCCGGCCTCCACCAGGTCGTCCAGGACCTGGGGGTCGATGGGCTCCGCCCCGTTGAGGGCTAGGCGCAGGGATGAGAGGTCGGTGCCCTCCAGCCCCCCGGATCGGAGCACACGCGTGGAGAGGGCATAGGCGAAATTGGGCCCTCCGGTGATGGTGGCACGGTACTCCCCGCAAGCCCGGAGCCAGAGCGAGGGATCGGCCACGAAGCGCTGGGGCGACATGAGCACCAGGCTGCATCCCGCCCCCAGGGCGGTGATCATGAAACCGATGAGCCCCATATCGTGGTAGAGGGGCATCCAGGAGACCACCGTATCCCGGGGGCACGCGCCCACCTTCTCGGCGATGGCCCGTGCGTTGGCCAGTATGTTCCCGTGGGTGAGGATGACCCCTCGGGGCTCACTGGTGGAACCGGAGGTGAACTGGATCAGGGCCACGTCCCCTTTTCCCCTCGGAACGGGAGAGGCCTCCCCGCTTGCAGGGAGGTCCTCCATGGCCACCAGGCGGAAACCCCCGCCCAGGTCCGAGACCAGGGGGAGGAAGGCGCCGGGGAGGGCCAGCACTTCCGCTCCCACCTTCTCCAGCCTCCGCCTGCTCTGCTCCATGAAGGAGGAGGGTTCCACGGCGCGCATGGGTAGGGGCAGGGGCACGGCCACCGCACCGGCGGCCCAGCATCCCAGGAAGGTGAGCACGGCATGAGGGGTGGTCTGGGCCATGATGCCCACCCGGTCCCCGGGCCTCACTCCCAGCCCGGCCAGCCCCGCCGCCACACGCAAGGCCTCGCGCACGAGTTCGCGAGGCGAGAAGACACGTTCCCCGTCCTCCTCGAGTATGATCAAGCCCCGCCTGGAGCGCTCTACGCCCGATACGATCCCTTCCCAGACATTGCTCGCTTTCCTCATAGGCACCTCCTCCCTCTTCAGCGAGCGCGGCGGGCTTAGGCCGCCGCCTTCCCCTTCACCACAGGCCACATGCGTACAGAGGACGAAACGGCGAATCGGGGCGGGGTTCCCGTCCCGCGTGTGCCGCGCATCTCCCGAGGCCACCCACGCCTCCCAAGTGTCCCGCTCCGGCACCATCCATGCCGGAGAGAGTAAACGGATCGCTTTTCGCCGCCCATCCTTCGACCAAGTAAACACGCGGGGCGGCACATGGTTACCGAAAACGCCCATTTTCCTAATTCGAGACACCGAATAGCAGGGGCACTGGAGGGCCGATCCATATCCCAGGGAGGCCCTTTCAACGTGGCGGCAAAGCGTCGAGCCCTCCCGAACGCGTCCGCGGGAAAGAACGGGAACTCTTGAACCCGGGGCGGGAGGAAAGAACAGAGTTGAGAGTGATGATGAGGTGATGATGGAAATGGCGAGGAGGGGGAAAGACGGGGCGGGCGGGAAGGTCTTCGTGATGATGGGAAACCGGGGCGGACGGCGGACCGTTTGGGAGGAGCGGGAAAACCGGGGCGGGTGGCATGCTGTTTGTGGGAGAGTGGTAAAAAACCGAGGCGCAGGTCGGGCTGATTGTGGGGAGAGGAAAAAGCGTGGCGCATGGGGAGCTGAAAGCTCGAAAAATTGAAGGAGGTTCCCGACCTTAGCAGGATGAACATACGGCAAGATAATCCATTTTGAGGCACGAGAACGTTATGGGGTCGATCATCTCTAGGACGCAGGGTCCCGCCTTCGGTGAGTAGAGGGAGGGCCGATTCCCGCCTGATACCTAATTAGATGATCCTGACTGCTCCATGTCGGGTTCGGTAATGCGACGCATGGTCAGGCGAGGTTGGACTCGAGCAGAGCGGTAAACCGATCGCATTGGGACAAGGAGAACCATAGCGGTGTTAGAATAGGTTTCCGGAGGGAGGAAAGTCCAGGGGGGCGATTGCACGGAATCGATCCCAGCGAACGCGGCCATGCGTGCCGCGATAACGGTTCCCACGAAGAATTCCTCCCCGAACCTCGAAAATACCGTAGCCCAAAACCGGGCATGATGGATGGGTTACCTGTTCGTATCTGAAGAGATTCCATGGAGAGATGCAACGATTCAAGGCGAGGGAGAGGAGGGTCCGCACGGCCTCGGGCCATCCTCTTCTCCCCTGAAGGAAGGCATTTGAGAGCGGAGAAGATAAGTCTTTCGTCCCCAACGGGCGAAGCTCGTGAAGAATCGCGGGGACACGGAAAAAGAGAGGAGGGAGGTCGAACATGGAACTCCGGGGAAAGGTGGTGCTGGTCACCGGCGCGGCGCGGGGGATGGGAAGGTTGCACGCCGAGAACTTCTGCCGGGAAGGCGCACGGGTGGTGATGACCGACGTGGACGAGGCGGAGCTCAACCGGGCAGCCGGAGAGCTCCGGGATCGCGGATACCAGGTGCACGCCTACGCCTTCGACGTCTCCGACCGGGAGGCCTGCTTCCGGACCGCGGAGAGGGTCCGGGAGGAGGTGGGGCCGGTGGACGTCCTGGTGAACAACGCGGGGATAACCGACTGCCGAGCGGTGCTGGACCTCCCGGAGCGCTCCGTGCGCCGCATGATGGAGGTCAACTACTTCGGGTATGTGTGGATGATGCAAGCCCTGGTACCCGACATGGTGCGGCGGGGAAGCGGCCACGTGGTCAACGTGTGCTCCGTGGCCGGCAAGACGGGCACGGCCAAGATGGGCGGTTACTGCGCCACCAAGTTCGCGGACATCGGCATCACCGACGCCATACGGCAGGAGTTGCGGGGCAGCGGGGTGAGCTTCACCATCGTCAATCCCGGGTACGTAGCCACGGGGATGTTCGAGGGGGCCAAGGTTCCCTTCATCACCCGCTGGCAGGACCCGGGCAAGGTGTCCGAGGCGCTCGTGGAGGCGGTGAAGAGGAACCGGGCCGAGATTTGCGTGCCCCGCTTCAACGTGCGGCTGGTGGCCTTCCTCAGGGGGCTCTGCCTCCCGAAGCTCCTGGACTTCCTCTTCCACCTCCTGCGCGTGGACCGCTCCATGGACACCTGGAAGGAGAACCGCGGCCGCCCCTTCTGAGAGGGAGCCTACCACCCTCTTACGGCGCCACGCTCCGGGACGGCTCACCTCCTGCGGATGACCCATTCGCAGAAGGAGTCGCCGCGGGGGAGGGAGGCGGTGATCTCGAAGTCCAGGGAGGGGTCCACGGCCTCGAGCCAGTGGCGGAAGATGGTGTTGTCGATGTCCTCGCAGGGCACCACCCTCTCCCGGCCCGCCCTCTTCAGGTTCTCCCACCAGGAACAGCGGGTCACCCTGAACAGGACCTCCCCACCGCGCACCTCACCCCTGCACTCCGTGCCGTCGATACGGCAGATGTTCTCCATGAGGAAGTTCACCGTCTCCAGGTCCGGAGGCGGCCCTGAGGTGAGGTCCAGGCCCAGCATGCGCGCCATGCGCTTGAGGACCACGAGCCCGTATTTCTTCCACACCTCGAGGTCCAGCTCAAGGGCGGCCTCGAAACCGTATGCCGACTCCACCTCCAGGAACCACAAGCCGTCGATGGCCGTGAGGGCGCCCAGGCGCAGTTCCTCCAATTGCCGCGGTGTCAATTCCATGCCCACCCTCCGTTTCCTTCCCGGCATCCCGCACTGTGGAGATCCCCGCGGTACCCCTTCTCTCCCCTCACCGCTCCACACGCCGCATGCTCCCCCCTCCCGGCTCGCTCCCGGGCGAGGTACCGGGGTTCTCGGGACCCGGTGGCTGCGGCGCAGCGGCCGGGGCTCTACCGGGGTTCATTCCATGTGTTCCTCTATCTCCCTGGGTATCTCCAGGGGAGCGTTGCCCGCCGAGCACCTGGGCACGGCGTCCACCAGGGCGGCCATCCTCTCGTAGGGCACGGAGACGAAGACCGCATCCCGCGGATACTTCTGCATGCGCCGCGCCGTCCAGTCCCCGAAGGTCACGTTGGTGCGGCCCGTGACCACCGGATAGGCTATCGCCGAATGGCACAGCGCCCCGGTGAGCTCCACCCGGAGGGGAATCCCGTCCCAGTAATGGTCCAGGGTGATGAGGCGGCAGGCCTGTTCCGGGTCCACTACGAAGACCACCAGGTCCGGCCGCAGGGGAGCCTCCTCGACGGGACCTATGAGCACCCGGTCGGCCAGCCCGGCGGGGGGCGGGGAGCCCAGGGCCTGCATGCGGTGGAAGCTGACGATGGAGTGGGTCAGTTTCTCGCCCCGGGTGAGGAAATCCTGGATGAAACGCCACCCCCGGCCGGAGGGCGGCTCGGACAGGCCGCAGTGCCAGGAACCACCCGGGCAGGAGGAGTTGGCGGCCTCTATGACGAAGGCCTCCCCTGCCGCCGCCCTCTTAAGGGCCCGGCAGAAGGATATCCTCTCCCGGCTTCCCTCCTCCACCTCGTCGTTGGTGAAGGTCACCGCCACCGGCTTACGCTCCAGTCCGAGGACCTCCACCAGGACCCCGGCCTCCTCCTTCCAAGCCGATTCCATTCTTTTCCTCCTCCATTCTCGCGGCCTTTGGCCGCTCTTCCTCGCGAACCGACGACCGTTCATGAGCCCGACTCGTCCTCCCCCGCGCATTGACGACCTTCCTGGCGCAAGCTTCCCGGCGAGGGCCGGTGCGAGTCGCCCACTCGTTACCGCTTCACTTAATCGTTTCAAGGTCCTCCCAGCGGCTTAACCGCCGGACAAGATAGCCTCATGGAGTTTCCGCACGCTGCCACCCGATATTCCTTCCCACCGCAATGCCGGCCGCCCCGGCGCTCAAGGCCGCCGCGCCGGGTCCCGCCGTGGGGGTCTTCAGAGCGCCATAAGCTCACCCTCCAGATCGGCGCCCTTCTCCCCCAGGTTCATCAGCTCGTCGCTGACCTCGTCGAAGCGGGACTCCAGCTCCCCGGCCAGCAGGGACATGCCACTCTGCCATCTCTCGAGGCCGGACTCAGCGGAAGCGAGCTTTGCGGGATCCTGGTTGGCGAGGGCCATCCTCAAATCGGCGATGACCGGCGAGATACCGTTCCACGTCTCGAGGAAGCGGCGGTGGAAATCCTCGAGGCCCCTCGGCGGTTGCACGGCCTGGAGCTCCTTGAGCGAATCACTGTAATATTCTTCCAGCGCTCCCATCGCCCGGTAGATGTCCTCCTCCGTGGCCATGTCTCCGGTCAGGAATCGCGTGAGCTTCGCGTACCCCCCGACCATGGCGGAAATCAGCTCCCGGGAGTAGGTGAAGAAGAGCCCCGCTTCCGCGAAGGCGAGCTCGCACTCCCCGTAGAAATCCAGGAATTCCCGGTGAAGGGATCCCGCCTCTTTTGGGGGCCGCATCCCTTGGAGACCGTTCCGCGCCTCTCTGACCGCCGCCAGGCATTCATCCAGCAGGCCCTCCATCTCCGCGAGGGCATCCTCGATCTGCTCGGGGTCCTCCGAGCCGGATAGTGAACCGGCGATCTCCTCCATCTCCAAGCCCAGCTCGGAAAGGGACTCCCCCGCCTCACCGTGTAAGTTCCCGGCTCTTTCCTTGTACTCCTGCAGGCTCATCCCCCTCCCGCCGGCGAGAAAGAGGGCCAGGAGCACGGCGACCGCCGCCAGCAATATCACCATGCCACCCACGACGGGGTACACCCATCTCCTTCTCGCCACCTTGAACGCCGGGGACGGGGCAACCGGCACCCGCGGTCCTTCCACCGGCGGCAGGGTGGCCTCGGCTCGGGGCTCTCCTTCCGTGCCGCCCGCCACTGAGGGCATCCTCTCACCTCCGGCTTCCCTCAACCGGCTCCCGCAGCGGGCGCAGTAGGTGGCTTCCTCTCCAACTTCCCGGCCACAGTGGGGACAGAACGGCATGAGGACCTCCTTCCCTCGTCATGGGCCAAACGGACATCGGGGCACAAGGCGCGAGTGCGAAAACCTATCGCCCTTCTATTTTATTCCACCTTCCCATGTTCACTTTCCTTTCCCGTGGAAGCTGGGCGCGGCTCACAGCAACCTCTTCACAGTAACGGTCACCCGAAGGATGGGTCGCCTTCTTCCGCCTCCCTGTCCGCTCCTCGCCTCCGTACCTCCGGCGGTTACCGTCCTTTCGAGCAAGGGCCAGACACGGGCCGTCGCCTCTCGCCTACAAACCGGAAACCCGGGAGGGTGAGCCCACCAACGCCGCTCCGGGCGGCCACATCGAGAAAACTGTTAGAATATCATCAGCGGCGGCCCGGCGAGACCGGTCTTCGAAAAAGGAACCCGGCGGACACGCCGCCTCTTCCCGGAAAGGTAGAACGGGGAGCGGAAACGGAGGAGGTCCCCACGCAATGCGCCATGATGCTCCATTTACCGGAAGCGGGCGGAACCCCAAGTCGGAAGGGGTCGTGTCCGCTGCGGCGACCTCGGATAGCGGAGACCCCGAGGACCGCCGAAAGGGTACTAACGGGGAGGGCGGCAAAGAGGATCCCGTCAGGGAGGTCGCCTACCACGAGCACGTACCCACGGAGGAACCGTTCTACGTGCCGGTGGGCGACGAGGTGGAGATATTCCGCGCCGCCTACCGCGCCCGCCTCCCGGTGAGCCTCAAGGGTCCCACCGGTTGCGGCAAGACCCGTTTCCTTGAATACATGTCCTGGACCCTCGGCCGCGAGGAGGGAGAGCCCCTTCCCCTCATCACCGTGGCCTGTCACGAGGACCTCACCGCGAGCGACCTGGTGGGCAGGTACATACTGGTGGGCGAGGAGACGGTATGGATGGACGGACCCCTCACCGCGGCGGTCAAGGCGGGGGCCATCTGTTACCTGGACGAGGTGGTTGAGGCACGCAAGGACACTTTGGTGCTCATCCATCCCCTGGCCGACCACCGCCGCATACTCCCGCTGGAGAAAAAGGGCTGCCTGGTGAGGGCGCATCCCCGTTTCCTCCTGGTCATATCCTACAACCCCGGCTACCAGAGCATGCTCAAGGATCTCAAGATAAGCACCCGGCAGCGCTTTGCGGCCATCGACTTCACCTATCCCCCGCCCGCGGTGGAGGCGCGCATCATCGCCGGGGAGGCGGGAGTGGACGAAGACCTGGCCCGCGAGCTGGCCCGCCTGGGGGAACTGGCCCGCAACCTGGGAGAGCCGGGCATGGAGGAGGGGCCGTCCACCCGCCTGCTCATCTACGCTGCCCGGCTCATCGGGCAGGGAGTGGAGCCACGTCGCGCCTGTGAGACGGCCCTGGTCTCCGCCCTGTCCGACGACCCGGTGGTGCAGCAGGCGGTGCGGGATCTGGTGGCCACCGTATTCCCGTGACCCACACCTGGGGGTGAGGCCTTGACCTCTCCGCTCAATCTCGCCATCTACACGAGATCCGCGTTATTCCGCTCCCGGGGAGCGATTTCCCGGAGAGGCACCGAAGAGGGGGGCGGCGATCTTGATGGTATTTTTTACCATGTGAGGGCCGGTTTCGGCATCTCCGACCTCCCGCACTCCCACTCGCCGGACACCTCCCGGGAAAACCCACCGCGGGAGGGCGGCACCGGTATCCTTGCGCCACGAAGGAGGCCTTCGACGGATGCGGGACGGGTGGCCGCAGGCGGGGTGAGCCTGGAGGAGGCAAGGGCCTCCCTCGCCCTCTACGGAAAGGGCCTGTGCTCCCGTTACCTGCAGGCCAAGCCCCTGGAGGAGGCGCCGTCGGCGCTGGCCAACCCCTGGAGGCCCTTTCCCTTCAGCAACGGAAAGGAGGTATACCTTCCGAGCCTCCTGGACCTCTACGCGGACCGCAGGGACAACTGGAGGATCCTGCGACTCTACGCATCCGCCCAGGTGGGGCAGTGGGAGGCGGGCACTTTCGACCGACCGCAAAAGGAGGGTGGCCTTCCCGGAAAAGCGCGGCGTCAGCCGTCCGGCGACTCGGAACCGCTTGGGTTCATCCGCCGCTTCCTGGAACTCTTTCCCATGCCGGCACTGGCGGGAGAGATCTTCCTCACCCTGGAGAGCGCCCGGGTGATCTCCCACCTCTCCCGGCGTTACCGCGGGCTGGCCGCCGACCTCTCCTGGTTCCTCCCCCGCCTGAATGCGCCTCTCGAGCCGCTGGACCACCGCTGCGCGCTGTGGAACCTCTTCTTCGACCTCCTCCGGCCCACGGAGGCCCCGGCCGCAGGGGGCTATCCGGCCGGCGCCCTGGAGGCCGCGGAGGGGGCGGCCCGCGAGGGGGCCCACCTCAGGGATACCCTCTCCTGCACCGCATCCTTGTACCCTATTCTGCTCCCACTCTATCGCCGCCTCCAGGAGGGGTTTCAGGGCTTTCCTGCCGCGGATGAGGGCTTCCCGGGACTGGAGGCACCCCTCCGCCGTCCCGGCGGAAAGAGGCCATCCCCCGGAGGGGAAGGGGAAGAGGCCGGGGCTATCGTCGCCCCGCAGGAGATGGGCGAGATACTGGGGGCGGACTTCGTGTCCATCCGCTTTCCCGCCGGGCTGGGAGAGTTCCTCCGCCCGGACATCCTGGGGCACAGGCTGGATGCCGAGGAGACCGCCGGTGCCGGTCGCATGCAAGCCGGGGAGAGGGCAGGAGGCGAAGGGGAAAAGGCGGCGGGAGAGGAGGAAAGGAGGCTGCGCTACCCGGAATGGGATTATCTGGCCCGGGGCTACCGCCGCGACTGGACCACCCTCTTCCAGCTGCGGGCCGAGGAGAGGTGCACTGCGGGGTCGGACCGCCTTACCGGCGGATGGGAGGACCTGGTCAGGGAGGTAACACGGCAGTTCCGCATGCTGCGGTACCGGGAATGCAACTGGAGGAAAAGGCTGGTATCCGGCGATGAGGTGGACATACAGGCTGCCGTGGAGCGCTGGGTATCCCTTCGCTGCGGCCTCCCTCCCTCGGAGAAGGTGTACATGGAGAAGAGGCGGATCACCCGGGAAGTGAGCGCCCTCTTCCTCTTGGACCTCTCCGCCTCCACCTCCGCGGAGATAACCGAGGGGGACCACGCCGGCGAGACGGTACTGGACCTCCTCCTGGCCTCGGTGGCCATCATGGCCCGCGCCCTGGAGCAGCTGGGAGACCGCTTCGGCATCTTCGGGTTCTCCGGTTACGGGCGGGATCGGGTGGAGTTCCTGCGCATCAAGTCCTTCGAGGAGGCCATGGACGAGGCCGCCTGGCGCCGCCTGGCCAGCCTCAGGCCTATGAAGAGCACCCGCATGGGGACGGCGGTTCGCCACGCCCGCCGCCTGCTGGATGCCGAGGCCTCCTCCCTCAAGCTCATGCTGCTCCTCTCCGACGGCTACCCCCAAGACTTCGACTACGGCGAGGACCGCACGGACCGGGAATACGGGCTCCGGGACACGGCACAGGCCCTGCGGGAGGCCGAGGCCGGACATATCGTGCCCTTCTGCGTGACCGTGGACGCCGCCGGGCACGATTACCTGCGGCGCATGTGCCCTCCCCACGGTTACCTGGTGGTGGGCAGCGTGGAGGACCTCCCCCGTGAGCTGCCCAAGGTCTACCTCCGCCTCCGCGGAGGTTGACCTCCCGTGGACGACGCTTCCGTTCCCGCAGCGTGAAAGCGCGTCAAGGCGGGGCGAAGAAGCGCAAGGGAATCGAGCGAAGACCCGATGCCTCACCGTCTAAAGCGCCTCGCTTGCCTTGCGGAGGCCAAAGGAGTCAAAGATTTTCCTCACCCTAAGCCGCCCGCTTTTCCCGGATGCGCAGGGCGATGGACAGGGCGACCAGGAAGGCCAGGGCCACGAAGACCATGGCCCAGAGGAAGGACCCCTCCGCTCCTCCGGTGGCCCCTTTTATCCCCTCCATGGCCAAGGTGATGACCACCCCTCCCGCGTTCCCCAGGAGAAGGAGGATGCTGGTGGCCGTGCCGGTGAGGGCGGCCCCGGTGGTCTCCTCGGAGAGGGCCAGGAGCACGGGAAGGGCGCTGAGCAGGAAGAAGCCCAGGAACCCGCCCACCACGAATATCTGAGCCGCGCTCCTCAGCACCCCCATCAGGAAGAGTGTGGGCGCGGCCGCCGCCGCGGCCAGGATCAGGAAAGGCTTGCGGCGCATGAGGCGGTCGGAGATGGCCGGGAGCACCAGGCAGCCCACCACCCCGGCCAGCACGATCACCGCCCCTATGTTCCCCGCCGTGCCGGTCTCGATGCCCTTGGGCTTGAGGATCTTCTCGATGAGCTGCATGAGGCCCACGAACACCCCGTTGCCGATGAAGATGACCGCGCAGAGGAGCCGGAAGTCGTGGAGGCCGAAGAGGGCGCGCAATGCGCCCAGATTGATGGCCACTTCCTCCCCCAGGGCCTCGGACTCGGTGCGGTGCGGGGGCTTGGGCGGACGGGACCTGCCGAGGAGGGCGAACAGGACAAGGGAGGCGAGGGATACCAGACTGTATATGAGCACCAGCCAGCGGAGGGATGCCACGTCGTGTTCCCCGAAGGCCTTGAGGAGGGGCGGGGTGACGG
>NZ_JACVJJ010000097.1:0-2877 GCF_015711935.1 Candidatus Solincola tengchongensis | reverse complement strand
GCAACTCCACCACGTCTCCCCTTAAAGCCAAAAGGGGCCTCATCCTCGGAGGTCGCTTTCACCTCCTCGGGAACAAGCCGGTTTTTTTCAATCTTCGTCCGTTCAATGCGTTATCTCCACGCCTCCCCGGCCGGTAGGGCTGTCCGGACAAGGCCTCCGGGCAAGGTGTGCGTTTAACGCCTTCACTTCCTCCACTCCATGCCCCCCGATTCTTTTTTGCCGTTGTGAGGCCGGCGACCTTCCCCGTGGCCTCGGAACGGCATGACCTCCGCGACAGGCAGGGGGTCCGTCGCTCCATCCTCGCGGGCAGTGCCGCTCGGAGGCTTTACATCCGCGGTTCTCCGGTTAATATAGAATTTGGCGAAAAACGGGCACGCACCTCGAGGATAGGATATAATATAAATCGGACCGACGCGGGGTGGAGCAGTCAGGTAGCTCGTCGGGCTCATAACCCGAAGGTCGGTGGTTCGAATCCACCCCCCGCTACCAGCATATGGCCCGGCCGGAACATCGATGAGCGGCCGGGTTTTCTTTTCCGCCCACCCCCTTTCCCCTGCCTCATGGAGCCTATGCTCATGAGGCGCCAAGCCTCGTTACGCCTGACCCCTTCCCCGTATACCATGCGCTACGACAACTATTTCCGTCCCTCCTTTTCTTATCCCGTGGGACCGAACCTCTCCCTGTCGGCGGCTTCCATCCGCCGCGAGGTTGGCAGGGGCTCAGAGCATACCGGATCCCCCAGGGCGAATCGCCGCATTACGCGAGCCCCCTTCTGCGCCCGCCCTTTCCCCTCTCCAGCGGGAGGAAACCCCACCACCGGCATTGATCCACCGCCGGGTGAGTGGTGGTCAAGACATGGCCTATTCCCCAGATGCACCGCCGCTTTTCGCAAGACCTCGCTTTCTGCGCCCCCCTTTTCCTCTCCCGCCTACCGAACCCCCACCCCCACTGGAGGCCCAGGCTCTCCCGTTCCGCGGAGGCGACGAGGGAAGGGGCGACCGATGCCGTGAGCCGGATAAGCCCGGGACTTTGCCGGCCGCAGGTGGCCGTGCCCCCATTCGAGGGGATGTGGATTGTGGGGATGGTGAGGTGTTCGCGCCCTGGCGCCTCAGTACTTGGTGGCCAGGTACCAGTCCCAGGGAAGTCGGCGCAGAACACTCTCTCCCAGCCTGCGTTTCCAGGAATGAGGGATCATGCGGCTGGACAAGAAGGCGTCCAGGGCTCGTTCCAGCCTGGACGAGAGAGAGGAGGGCAGGGAATAGACCTGGTTGTAGAGGTAGGCCAGGGGGGTCATGAACTCGCTCACCAGCTCCAGCTGTTCGTCGGTGAGGCTCCTGAGGCGGAGGGCGGATCGGCGCGTGAAGATGGTGTCCGTCTCCTCCTCCACGTAGTAGCCTTCCTCGATGCAGGACCGATAGAGCTCCGTTCCCGGGAAGGGATGGAACACGGTTATCTGGGTGATACCCGGCTCGGCGCGGGCGTTGAGCTTTATGGTATCCAGGACCATGGAGAAGTCCTCGTGGGGAAAGCCCATCATGTTCAGAGAGACGGTCCCGATGCCGTATTTGCGGCAGAGGCGGAAAGCACGGAGTATCTGTTCGTCGGTCATCCTCCGGCCCAGCACGTGCCTCCTGAGCCAGGGGTTGCCGCTCTCGATGCCCATGCAAACGGTCTTGCACCCGGCCTCCTTGAGCTTGGCCACCTTCTCCTCGTCCAGGAGGTCGGCCCGGCAGTTGCAGATGAAGGGCAGCTTCACGCGCCGCGGGTACTGGCGCACGAACTCCTCAAACCACTTGGGCCGCAGGGTGAGGATGTCGTCGTCGAAGCGCACGTGGTCCACCCCGTCCGCCTTCTCCGCCAGCTCCTCCACCTCGGTGAGCACGTTGTCCACGCTGCGAAAACGGACGTAGCGTTCCCCGTTGGGGTATGCCTTCCGCTGGGCGTGGTTGGAGCAGTAACGGCAGCGGTAGGGGCATCCCCGGGAGGCCATGACGGTTATCCGTTCCCGCTGGTCCGGGGCCATCCTGGACATGTCAAAGATGGAGCGGTCCGGAAAGGGCAGGGTGTCCAGGTCCTCCACCAGTGGGCGCACCGGGTTGGAGAACCCCCGGCCCCGCCAGCGCCCCCAGAGGCTCCCGATCTCCTCCACCCGGCCTCGGCCCTCCAGGGCTTCCGCCAGCTCCACCAGCACCCATTCCCCTTCACCGATGCAGACGAAATCGATATGGGGGCACTGAAGGGTCCCCGCCGGGTCCAGGGTGGGGTGCACCCCTCCCACCACCACCGGAAGGCCGCTCTCCTCCTTGGCCCAGCGGGCCATCTCCTTCACCTTGGGGAACATGAGGCTGGTGGCGGAGAAGGCCACCAGGCCGGCGTCCTGGCCGCACAACCACTCCAGGAACTCCTCCCGGGAAAGCGGCTCGACCACATGGAGGAAGGCCACGTCGTGCCCGGCTCGCTTGAGACAGGCGGAGAGGTAGCCGCTCCCCAGGTAGACCCTCCCCTGCGGTTCGCCGCGTATGCACCCGGACTGGTAGTAATCGGGATAGACGAGGGCTATGCGCATTCTCTCCCTCCCTCAGGCCCTCCGGCGGAGGCCCTTTGGCCCTCGGGCACCGAAGGGGGCCATACCTGACGGCCTGCCGCCGCGCGGGCGTATGATAGTCCATCATACCCCAAGAGTCCCGACCCACAAAGCGAGTGACGGGGAGGGTTGTGCTCACTCCCCTGCGTTTAGTGGGGAGGAGGGCGTGTTCGATGGCCGCCGTGTCATTGGCTGGAGCGAAGGGGCTCTCTTCCTCTCCGCGAGAGGTTCCGCGGCGGGCGGAGTAGCCTTCACGCCGGCGGTGGATGGAGGAGCGCGGCCCGGGTCACGGG